>NZ_JBYLHY010000031.1:0-89361 GCF_057749925.1 Paenibacillus sp. sgz302191 | reverse complement strand
TGCATGTATTAGGCACGCCGCCAGCGTTCGTCCTGAGCCAGGATCAAACTCTCCAAAAAGGTACTACCTATTTGTTAAGCTGAATAGCTCAATTTCAAAGCTGACGAGATTTTGCAATCTCTTGTTTGTGGTTGATTGCTCAACCTTGCTTCTTCACTCGTTGTTCAGTTTTCAAAGAACAATTTCTTTCGTTTGCTGCCGTGTTACCGGAGCAGCGAGTAGTAATATACCATGTCTAAATTTCTTTTGCAAGTACTTTTTTAAAAATTCTTTTTCGATCCATCCATGAAGAAAATCAACATATTCAGACCTTGTGTAGAACTTCATAAGTGCTTGCAATGCCTGTCCGTTTGGGGCAGGAGTTATAATATAGCACACATCGTTATAATTATGCAAATTCAAAATTTTGCCTATTTTATGAATCGCTTTAAACGATTTTTTTGTTTCGCTTATAAGCTCGCGCAAATATACGATTGGACGGAATATGCCCGGCGGACTGCGCCCCACGCGATTTAACGAATGGGCGGTCGGCAAACCAGGAAGGAAAAAACTTGCGAAAGTACAGGTCTTTCCTGCGGTGAGGTTCATTTTGGCGAAAAGCCTGCGAAAGTGCCGGAATTTTCAGCGAAAATAAGCCTGAATCCACGTACATAACGAAAAAACTGCACAATTGCAGGAATTCTTCATGTCCAGCGTATCAAGGACGCAAATTCATGTATTTTTGCAGGTTTTCTTCGTGCCGCACTGCCGGGCGGATTGTGGCTATCGGCTCCGGCGTGGGGATTTTTCAACAACCTGAGGCCTTTTTTTTGCAAAAGGCGCTCTTTCTTTCCCTCTACTTTAGTTTAAAATATCAAAATTTATAAACCGTTGCTTCTCCAGCTTGCTTTTCTCCGCGGCCGTTAGCACGGTAACGAAAACTCCCTGATCGATTTGAACCGAAGCAAATTGGCACCCCGTATCGCTGATCATGTTATTTATTTCGACAAGCACACTCGTATCGATAAAATCGTTCAGAAACAAGGGATGTATCGTCCGCTTCTTTCCGGCCAACGTAAAACTGACTGTCAGCGGCCCCTCTTCGGAATCCCAAGACTCCACGATATTTGTGGGCTGAAAGGCGCCGCGGGAGATTTCACTCCATTGCCGCAGCGTCCGCACGTAGCTATCGCTGCCTTTTGCAACATCTGCCTCCGTATCCTCTAGCCATACGCGATCCTTGTCCTGCATAAGAACGTAGAGATCCGCAAATTCGGCATCATACGCCTTGAAATCAAACGGATTCCAGTCATCGCTGACGAAACCTTTATACAATTTCAGAAATTTATCATCGAACTGCTGGCCTGTAAGATCCTTATCCTTTTGAAAAAATCCAGCTTCCCTATAATAGTGAGCCGCATCAAGCAAACGTTCTTGCGGAGTGAAAGAACCGAATTTCTCTTGTCTCTGCTCGAACGCCGGCTTTAGCTCCCGGAATGTTTGGATAGTGTGCTGGTATTCTTTTTCAGCCTCGGAATGATCAGAGTCTCCCGACACCAGCACGATTCGATAGAAGGCGTATTGGCCTTTTATCAAAGTCTGAACAACGTTCAATGTAAGACCTTCGCTCGTCGCATAGGAATAGGAGAATTGAACAGTCTCTTTTCCGTTGGCATTCAACATTTTATCAGTGCTGAAATCCGCATTCAGGTAGGATAAAGAATCTTTTATCGCATCCTCATATTGTTGAAGTGTTTTTATGGATGACGTTTCCGGGAAATCGGACGCCAGCATAATTCGGTTGCCGCCGTTAGCCAAATAAGCCTGAGCGCCCTCAAAAGGCGCCTTCTGGTCGAGCCATTTGCCGCTTACCGTTATTTGAGCGCTTCCATCCCGGCCGACTACGTTTCTCTCGGGCATAAGATGGATGGTGTTCGTCCTGCTTGCCCAAGTAACCCCATAGCCGGACGATTCCCCTACAAAACGAATAGGCACAAAAACGCTGCCGTCCATACGTTTCGAGGCAACCTCAAGCTCTGTTGTTTTGCCGTTTGCAGCAGCTTCCTTATGATTGACCTGCAAGGAAATTCGTATGCTTTCTTTTTCTGCCTGAACGGTTTGCGTTTCTTCATTCCAATGCACGGTAAAACCAAGCTTTTCAAAAAGCGGACGAAACTGCACAAGAGTCGTTCCATCCTCAACGACCGGCGCGCGCTCAAACAAAACCCTATCCCCATTGACCATAACGGCAATTCCCGGGTTACTGCCTGCCTCGGAAAATTTCCCGTTCACGGAGATCCCCGACTGTTTGAACAGTTGAATCAACGAACGGGATTTCCCACTCAGCTTCTCTTCGTCTACATAAAGATTGCGGAGCGAATTCATGGACGCCGCGGCCGATATATCTGTGACAGGATTGTCCGCGATATTGAGCCATTTAATCGGCAATTTGGACAAAGCCGAAATATCCTCGATTTGATTACTATCTGCCAGCAGGTCCGTTAACGAGGTTAATCGGTAGAGGCAGCTGACATCTTTGATATGATTGCCGCTGATTAAAAGCTTTTCCAGGTTGCCTAAGCCCGCAAGGGAGCAAACATTTTCAATCTTATTCCGCTCTAAAGCTACAAAGTCAAGCTGGTACAGCTCCCTAAGCGGACTGACGTCCGAAATTTCCTGGCCGGGCAAAAACAATTCCTTCAAATTGTAGGCCATTTCCAGGCCTTTCAGGCTTTTAATTTTCTCCTCCCCTTGCGGATACAAGGAGGTCAACTTCCGCATCTCGGAAAAGTCAAGTACTTGATCGGCGTCAAGCTTAAGCTCCTCCCGGATCGCTTTTTCCAGCACTGGGTCCTCAATCTTGACTGCAGTCTGTTCCGCCGATGCCGGCAAGGCCGAGAAGACCGGCGCCGCCAAAAAGCAAACGGCCATGCATAATACCCGAATTTTCAATGAACGCTCACCTCTTCACTTTAATGAATTTGTCGTTGTATGTATCGTGCGGTTCGTACCATCCCACTCTACCTGCGCGCGCCCAGAGCCTCGCTGATAAAACGCAAAGGAACAAATATGGAACCTGGATAAATGAAGTTAACCATGTTAATTATAGATACGGACTCGCCGGATGTAAATTATACTTTACAAGAAAACCCGCACTATCGCCCTGAAACCTCTCTGCCGGCGGCTCAACAGCAGCTCTTCAACAAATAAAAGCGCATGCGCGAGGTATTCATCCAGGCACATGCACTTTTTAGGCAAACGGTAATTCCTATGGCTGAAAATAATAGAAAAAATTCAAACCGCCGCATTCCGACGAACCGGCGCTGCCGGCATGAGCATGAATGCGCAAATTGTGCGCGGCGTCATCTTCGATGCTGACGAACCTTTCCGACAAATGAGCCAAGTGCAACAAGGCTTCGCAATCCGCGTCAACGATCATCGTTTTCGCATAGGTCTCGGTATGAAGCGTTTTATAGGGCTTCTCCTGGTCAAACTGCGCTGGCTCCGGTTGTATGCTCATGCCGGCTTTTTCCACAGATCCGAGGGAATCGATGGCTTTCCTGATTTCTTTTGGCCGGATGCGCAGGTGGCGGGAATCGAATAAAACAAGCTCAAGATCGAACTCGCCGACACGATACGAGCCTTTAATCTCATCGGCAGTCCTTGCAGGCGTTCTTTCATTAAACCGCGGCCCCGGCACATAGAACATCACATGAGGCTCTTTAGTTTGAGCTGCAATCAAAAACAAGTCTCTCATAAAAGCGAACCCTTCGCCATTGGCAAGCAGGCTGCGCGAGTCGATGACCGGTTCTCCGAACCACAGCTGGCTCGGCGTTTGAAGAGGTTCCAACACTGTTACATTTTGCTTGTCGATCTGCAAGTGATAGGCTAAAAAGTTCATACCGGCGCTCCAAGGCCCTCTCCTATATAATTTCCATTCAAAATGCTACTCAAATCGTACCACAAAACAGTGCCGTTGAACGAGAATTTTTTTAATGTGGTTAATATTTCGGCAGCATACCCGATAGGCTCAGCGATTCAAAACTTGCAGCGTTGCCTGCCCGAGATCGCCAAGCCGCCACAGCGCAATTTTGTGGTAGCCTGCACGCCGCGAAATATCGATCCACTGGGATAAAGTGACGGAGTCGGCATACCAAACCGTGTGCTTCACGCTGTGATCGTGAACTCACCTACCCCTTGAGCCAGCGCAACTGCTTATCAACGAGCAAAAAGCCTGCTAATGTGCACTCCCCCCTAGGGCCGGCGCATCTGCATAGCAACGAGCAAAAAGCCTGCAAAAGTGCAGGTTTTTGCTCGTTGATACGCTGGCCACGAAAAATTCCTGCAATTGTGCAGGCTTTTTGCGGCGAACAGGGGCTCAGATTCATTTTTGGCGAAAATTCCTGCACAATCGCAGGCTTTTCGCCTAAACGAGCCGCAAACAGAGAAAAAGCCTGCACTTTTGCAGGCTTTTCGGGTTGGCTTGGCCAGGAGTCTGCCAGATAAACTCAGCAGAAGGTATGTGTATGCGATATGGCGGATGTTATGCAACGTGAGAGGCATATTTGCAGCCATGATTCAGTGGGGATGCACAAATGCAACTCCGCCCGCCAGACCCCAAGAACTGGTCGCACCCTGCATGACAACACCGAAAATGAGCCCCCCTCCGGCTGCCCAACACACGCCGCAGACCCGATTTTTTCCATTCAGTGGGGTCTACTAGCGCCCGCGGCTGTCATGAGGGTTTTCGCGGGGTTTAAGCCGCCAAACTGCGCGGCTCCGCCCGGCTCTTGCTCATACAGATGATTCCGCGCTTCCTCCCGCCGCAGCCATACGTGCCACTGCCCGTTCGATGTTGGCCAGGGCACCTTCAAGCACTGCTTTCGGAAAAGCGATGTTCATGCGCAAAAAGCCTTCGCCAGCGCCGAATACGGCTCCGTCCCGCAATCCGGCTTTCGCTTCGCGTTCGAAAAAGGCAACCAGCTCCCCCGTCGGCACGTTCAACTTCCTCGCGTCCAGCCACATCAAATACGTAGCTTCCGGCTTGATCAGCTCAAGCTGGGGGATGCGTTCCGCCAAGTACGAAGACAGCAGCTTTACGTTGCTTTCAATATAGGGAACCAATTGGTCGACGTAATATCCGCCTTGGCGATAAGCCGTCTCAAGCCCCAGCACGCCAAAAACGGGCCGATCCAACGCCTTGTTGTTGATCAGACTGATGCGGTACGCTTCACGCACCCGCTCGTTAGGTATAATAACCGCCGCTGCGCGCAGCCCTGCAAGGTTGAAGGTTTTGCTCGGATTGATGCATACGAGGCAGTTGTCCGCAATTTGCCCGGAAATGGCTGGCAGCGGAATATGCTTGTAAGACGCATATACGAGATCGGAATGAACTTCGTCCGAGACGATGAAGACGTGGTGCCGGACGCACAAGTCCGCGATCCGCTCCAGTTCCTCCCGGGTCCACACTCTCCCGACGGGGTTGTGGGGATGGCACAGAAGCATCAGCTTCGCTCGCGGATGGCTGAGCTGTTTTTCCAAATCGTCGAAGTCGATCTCATACCTGCCCTGCTTCAATTGCAGCTGATTGACCGCCTTCACCCTGCCGCTGTTGTCGATCAAGCTGTGAAAATTATGATAGACAGGCGTCTGGATGACCACTCTGTCGCCTGGATGGGTAAACGTTTGAATCGCGTAAAGCAGCGATGTGCCTACGGAAGGCGCATACTCGACCCATTCCTGCTGTATAAGCCAGGAGAACCGGCTCTCCATCCAATGCTTGACCGCGTCCTGAAAGCTGCCGCTCTCGGCCACGTAGCCGAACGAGCCTTGCAGAGCCCTCGCCGCAAGCGCTTCTGTAATCGGCCGGGCCGTTCGAAAATCCGTTTCCGCCAAATGCATAGGCAGCACGTCGTCCGGGTATAGAGCGTACATTTGAGAATCGGTGCCCCTGCGGTCGATCCGCTCGTCGAAATTGTGCTCAAGCTGCACGGTTCTATCCCCTTCCATCCTTCTCCCCCCGCTGCACCGACGCCAAAAACTTGCGCGTCCGTTCCTGCTTCGGCTGTCCGAACAGGCTTTGCGGGTCTCCCTCTTCCACAATCAATCCGTCCGACATGAAAATGATCCTGTCCGCGATGTCTCTGGCAAAAGCCATTTCATGAGTGACGATGATCAGCGTAGTCTTGTGATCGACAATCGACCGGATGGCCTGCAGCACTTCGCCGACCAGTTCGGGGTCAAGCGCCGAGGTCGGCTCGTCCAGCAGCATGACGGAAGGCTTGACCGCCAAAGCTCTGGCGATCGCGACGCGCTGCTGCTGGCCGCCGGACAACGTCGACGGGTAGCTGTCGGCTTTGTGCCCGAGGCCGACGCGTTCCAGCAGCTGCCTGCCGATCGCTTCGGCCTCCGGCCGACTCATTTTTTTGACGATAAGGAGAGACTCTGTCACATTTTGCAGCGCGGTTTTGTTTTTAAACAAATTATAGTGCTGAAAAACCATCGCCGACTTCTGCCGCAAAGCCGAGGCGTCCGACTTCTTCATGCGCCCGCAATCGACGGCGATTTGATCGATTTGAATAACGCCCTTCTCCGGCGTTTCCAGCAAATTCAGGCAGCGCAGCAAAGTCGATTTGCCCGAGCCCGAAGGTCCGATGATGGCCACGACTTCTCCTTGAGCGATCTCAAGATCGATATTTTTCAGCACCGGCAGCTCGCCAAAGCTTTTGCTTAATCCGTTAATTTTTAGCATAACCGAACTCCTATCGATAAGGTCTGTCCAGCACTTTCTCCAGTCTGCCCTGCAGCATCGTCAGCAAAATCGTAACTCCCCAGTAAATAAGCGCGACAGCGATATAGCTTTCAAGGAATCTGAAGGAATTGCTGGCCATAATTTTCGTTTGCGCGAAAATATCGGAGACGCCTACCGTAAAGGCCAGGGACGATTCCTTGATCAGCATGATCAAATAGTTGCTCATCCCCGGAACGGCGATTCTGATCGTTTGCGGCAGCACAACTCTGCGCAGCCCTTGCCAGCGGGTCATTCCAACCGACAGGCAGGCCTCCATCTGGCCCGGATCGACCGAGTTCATCGCTCCTCTGAATTCCTCGGCCAAACTCGCGGCATTTTTAAAGCTCAACGCAATAATGGTCGCCGTGACCGCATTAATAATGCTGATTTCGGGAAAAATTTGCGGGATACCGAAATAAAAAATAAACAGCGTAACCAGCGTAGGAACCGATCGGAAAAAGGAAATGTAAATATTGGCCAGCGGCGTCAAAACTTTAACGTTATTTCTAATGATGACTGCCAGCACCAAGCCAAGGATCGAGGCAAAAAGCATCGATGCAATGGCCAGCAGCAGCGTCATGGGCAAATACTTCAGCAGCTCCGGGACGGCCTTGAACAGAAATTCAAGATCGAAACTCATCGTCAGTGCGCCTTACTGATATCTTGCTTCAACCATTTATTGGATATTTCGCTTAATGTTCCGTCCTTGGCCAACTCGTCCAACGCCTTGTTAAACGCTTCCTTCTGCGTATTGCCTTTGTCGTTTTTCGGGAAAGGGAACGCTTCCTCGTACGTGTATACAGGGTCTCCGGCAAGCTTGAGCGGCAGCCCGGAATTGTCAATCAAAAGCTGCGCGCCGGCGCGGTCCATAATATAGGCGTCGAGGCGGCCGAGAGCAACGTCTTTCATAATCGCGCTCGGGTCTTCATAGGTAACGATGTTCAGCTCTTTGTTCGGATCGTTCTCTCTCAGGTACGTTTCTTTGCTCGTTCCGACATTGACGCCGATTTTTTTGCCTTTCAAGTCTTTGAGCGACTGGATGGAATTGTCTTCCTTGCGGACGATAAGCTGAGCGCCGGAGTAAATATACGTTTGCGAGAACGAATATTTGTCCTTGCGTTTGGCATTCGCTTCCACCTGGTTGGCGATCGTATCGATTTTGCCGGAATCCAACATGCCGAACAAACCGGTCATGTCGGCCGTCGTCCACGTTACTTTGGTATAACCGAGCTTTTTGGCAATAGCTTCCGTCACAGCGATATCATATCCTTCCAACACGTTGGAACTGTTTTTGATAGAAAAGCCGATGCTCACCCCGTAGGTGCCGACCCGCAGTTCCTTCTCTTCCGTTTTGCCGGCGGCATTTCCGGAATCCGCCGGTTTTCCGCAGGCGCTAAGCAGTAACAGCATGGCCGTGCAAACTACAAGTATTCCCCTTTTTGACTTCAACATCTCTTCATCACCCTTCGTCCCATAGATCGATCTACTAAAAGCGAAAAAAATTTTCGAGCTGTTTCCGGGCTCATGATGCCCTCCTGGATGCCGATTCCCCCTTCATCCAAAAGCTGAAATATCATTTCCTATTAGTTTTATTGGAATTGATAATAGCAAGTTCAAATTTTAAAGTCAACAACATAATTTCATAGGGCGCATTCCTCAATGCGCACCCATGAAATTTGTGGAAGAATCGCGGACGACAAGCCGCGGCGGCACGATGATGCGCACCGCATCATGTTCCCCTTCTCCCGCTAATCTTTGGTGCAGCAGCTCAGCGGCTTCCACTCCCCATTGCTCCAATCCGATCGCAACGGATGTGAGCCCGGGATTGGAGGTCGCGGCCTCCTTGATGTCGTCAAAGCCGACCAGCGCCAAGTCTTTTCCGGCGGCGAGCCCGATCGACTGCAGCCCCGCTATCGCCCCTAATGCGACGATATCGTTATGGCACAAGGCGGCTGTCGGCGGCCGATCGCTCCGCATCATTTCAATAACGGCAGCCATGCCGCCCTCCCTCGTTGGAATGCTCGGAACAACGAGCGATTTTTCGCACTGAATCCCGCATTCCGTGAGTGCGTCGAGATAGCCTTCCAACCGCTCTTCGTAAGCCGAAGTGTTCGGCACCCCTCCGATAAATGCGATTCTGCGGTGTCCCTGGTCCGCCAAATGGCGAACCGCCTGCTTCGTTCCCAGCCTGAAATCGGTGCCGATGTAGTCGGCAGGCGAGCCGGTAATTTCCCGGCCAATCAGCACGCAGGGCACCTTCAATTTCTCCAGCCGCGTAAATATGTCCATCGAAGTGTCGGCTACCGGCGCCATAATAATCCCGCACACCCGATGCTCCAGCATCGTTTCCAGCACACGCTGCTGCTTGCTTTCCGATTCGACCGTCATTCCCAGCAGCATCGTGTAGCCCTTCTCGTCCAACTTGTCCTCGACGCTCGCCAGCAGCTCCGAGAAAAACGGGTTTCCAATGTTTGTGATGATTACGCCCACCGTAGAAGAACGTCTTGAACGAAAACTGGCGGCAACCCGATCGTATACATAGCCGAGCTTGTTCATCGATGCGTATACTTTTTTCTTCGTTTTGTCGGGGATTGTGCTGCTGCCCCGGATGACCAGAGATGCAGTAGAACGAGACACGCCGGCATCCCTGGCTACATCTTCAAGTGTAATACGCTTTTGAAAATCCTCCCCCACTGTTCGCACACCTCCGTCTAAAAAGTATAGTACATTACTATGTATTTTGAAAATGTTTTCATTGAATCATTTGCCCGTCCACGTTATTGTTGACACGATTGTTTGGCTGTATTTATAATATAACCTAAACTAGATCGATCCAGTAAGGTGGTTCATAATGAACAATAAACCAAGTATTGAATTCAGAAAAGAAGGTTATGTAGGCATTATCCGCTTCGACAACCCTCCTCTGAATTTGGGAACGAACGGCGGCCTTCATTATTTGGAGGAAATTTTTGCGAATATCGAAGCCGAGCGGGAGCTGCGCGTCGTCATCCTATGCGCCGCAGGCAAAGTATTTTCGGCGGGATCGGATATGAAAGAAATCGGCGAGCATCTGAATGCAGGCACTTACGTCAGCGCCAAAATGGAAGCGGAAATCCGGCTGCGCACTCGCCTTTCCATGCTCCCTATCCCGACGATAGCGGCTTTGGACGGCTCCGCTTACGGCGGGGGCTTCGACTGGGCGCTCAGCTGCGACATGCGCGTCGCAGCGCCGCATATCGTGCTCAGCCTGCCCGAAGTCAACATCGGCTCTTTTCCCGGCAGCGGGAGCGCCTACCGGTTAACCCGCCTGATCGGGGCGGGCAGAGCGCTGGAGCTCATGCTGTTCGCGAAGCAAATGACGGCGCAGGAAGCTCTGGAGCTCGGCGTCGTCAATGCGATTGCGCAGGAAGGAACGGCTTACGAGCTCGCCCTGGCATGGGCGGAAGAGATCGCCGCCAAATCCGCCACGGCGACCCGGGCCGTCAAAGCGGCGGTCAGCGGCATTTTCAGCCCCAGCCAGCCATGGATGGACCAGCTGCAAATGGATATTTCCCAGATCGTATCTGAAAGCGCGGATTTTCGGGAAGGCATGCAAGCTTTTTTTGAAAAGCGGCCTCCCCGCTTTGAAGGGTCGCCGCCAATAACTTCCACGAAGGAGAATAACTAGCCGTGAACGCAATCTCTCACAAAAGAACGGGCCCCGTTCCAGTGCTTAGCCCGGAAGAAGCGGTTCAGCTTATTCCCGACGGGGCGACCGTTGCCATCAGCGGGGCCGGAGGCGGAATCGTCGACCCCACCCATATCATCGAAGCGCTGGCCAACCGCTATCGCCAGGAGCAAAAGCCGAGCGGCCTGACGTTCCTGCATACGACCGGACTCGGAGACCGGGCCGACCGCGGGATGAGTCCGCTGGCCATTCCCGGCCTGTGCGCCAGAGCCATCGGCGGGCACTGGGGACAGTCACCGCGGATGTCCGAACTCGCCGAGTCCAACCAAATCGAGGCTTATTGCTTTCCGCAAGGCGTCATTGCGCAGTTGTTTCGCGCTACCGCTGCCGGGCATCCGGGCATTCTCTCCCATGTCGGGCTCGGTTCTTTCGTCGATCCCCGCCAGCAGGGCGGCAAGCTGAACGAGCGGACTACCAAGGATTTGGTCCGGCTGATGGAGCTTGACGGCAAGGAATGGCTGTTCTACCCGTCCATTCGCCCGAATGTCGCCATCATCCGGGGGACGACTTCGGACACCGACGGCTACATCAGCATGGAGGACGAACCTGCGTTCCTCGATGTGCTGAGCATCGCGCAAGCTACCAAAAACAGCGGCGGAATCGTCATCGTGCAGGTGCAGCGAATGGTGCAAGCGCGCTCGATTCACCCCAAATCGATAAAAATTCCGGGCTTTCTCGTTGACGCCGTCGTAGTCGTCCCCGATCAGCAGCAAACGTACGAAACGGCCTCCAACCGCTTTATGAGCGGCGATCTTATCGCCGTGCCGGACGACATCAAGCCGCTTCCGCTCACCGAGCGAAAAGTGATTGCCCGGCGCGCCCTGATGGAAGCATCTCCAGGCGATGTGGCCAATCTGGGCGTCGGCATTTCGGACGGCGTCGGTTTCGTTGCCGCGGAGGAAGGAATCAGCGATCAGCTGACCTTTACCGTAGAGCTGGGCCCGATCGGCGGAACGCCGGCCAAGGGCATTATTTTCGGCGCGACGATCAGTCCCCGGGCGGTTATCGACCAGCCCTATCAATTCGACTTTTACGATGGCGGCGGACTCGATACAAGCTTCCTGAGCTTTGCCGAAATCGACCAGGCGGGCAACGTGAACGTTCATAAGTTTAACGGCAAAATCATGGGCGTAGGCGGTTTTATCGATATCGCGCAAAATTCCAAAAAAGTCGTTTTCAGCGGCACCTTTACGGCCGGAGGGCTCAAAACTTCCATGGTTGACGGCAAGCTGAACATCGATCAGGAAGGCCGGTTCCGTAAAATCGTACCGCAATTATCGGATATATCTTTTAACGGCTCCGAAGCCGCAAAAATCGGCAAAGAGGTTGTATATATTACGGAGCGCGCCGTTTTCAGGCTGACCCCGCAAGGTCTCATGCTCTGTGAAATTGCGCCCGGAATCGAGCTGGAACGCGACATTTTGTCCCATCTGGCATTTAAGCCACTCATTTCCCCCGATCTCAAGCAGATGGACGCCAGGCTGTTCGCGCCTTCGCTTATGCATCTGAAAGCCGATTGGGGCACCGCATAACGATAGATCATTTGGAAAAACACCCTGATTCCCAGGGTGTTTTTGTTTTGTTTTGATCTCCCCTGCGTAGCTTTACAACGATTTTATGGCCGCCTGCGCGGCAGGCATCCATTTTGCGGCGGCGGCTGGCGCTTATGTTTTTGCCGCTAAGAATAGCCCCTTTCTCCGGGTGGATTGGTATATAGATTTGCAGGTATGAAGCGCCTGGGACTACATGGCACACAATTTGGATGTCGAATGATGCAGGTATTTATTGTAATATGTAGAATACGATTTTAATGCAACTCTAGAACCATGATCAGGGTTCTGCCAACAGAGTACGATGCATAATACGTTTTACGGGGAGAGTTGAAAGATGAAAGTAGTTTTAACGAAGAAAGTCTTGGTAAGCATGATAGGAGCAACATTGACTTTGGGCATTGCAGCAGGCGCATATGCCGATTCCGCTTTGAAGCAAGTTACAGCTTATCAAAATGCTAATCTGCAAGTTAAGGTGAACGGCAAACAAATCGACCAGTCAAGTGAAGACGGGACTATGTACCCATTGGTTTATGACGGGCACAGCTATGTATCCGCCAAAGGTCTTGCGGAAGCGATGGGCGGTAAAGTGTCCTATGACGAAGCGACGAAAACCGTTCATGTATCAACAAACGGATACGTGCCTCCGGCCTCCGGGGAGCCGACTAAAGACAATACTTCTTCGTCGGGGAAAAGTTCATCCGGTGCAAGTTCCAACACTAGTACTCAATCCGGAAATTATACGACCAAATTGCCTGCCGATTATTCTGCAGACGCTACTGTTGGTGCGATGAAACCTCTCGCGTTGGATCTGCTCAAAAAGTATGCTGCGGCGTTGAAATCGGGGGATACATCCGAGCTGGAAAGTTTCTATAACAAAACGGTTTGGTACGATAAAGATAACGGAATTACTGATTCTCACAATTACAAAGAAAAGATGGTCAAAGATATCAAAGCACTCCGAGATGCCAATGATGCTGACACCATCGCTAAATGGGCCAGTGAAATTCAAAATTCCTCAATATCGGATTTAGAAATTTTTTATAACGAGAAGCTGGATAATATCGGTGTTTTTCAATTTAATTTAAAAGTTTCCGGATTTTCTGCATATAGTCACCCGTTTATTTCCTTGGACTTCCAAAAACCTTTTCATGATGAAACGGTGTATAAACTGGGATCTATGCGTGTAGCATTGTAACCATGGCAGGACAAAATCGAAAATAGGCCACCTGCCCAAGGGGAACGCCATGTAATGGGCCGTTCCCCTTACAGGCTATGGCTTGGTAATTATAAAAGCCAGCCACCACTTAATACCAAACATTTTTTCGATACCTGCAAAAGTATCAGGGTAGGCTCTACCAACTTAAACAGGTCTTATCAACGATATACTCCGCGTTTGTGAGTACGTGCTTCCAATACCTTCTCTCGGATTGAGATCCGTTGCTCTTCATTAACTGCTATAATTCTCTCCTGTCTTCGCAAATGATACGAGATTCGTTTCAGAAGAATACGCAAACCCTCTGTATGGGAATGCCCTTTAAATAATATCCACCGAAACGTATATCCTACTAAGAGAGTCACGACAAGAACAAGGGCTGCAACTTTGGCAAGATCAATAGCTATCCAAAATCCACTTGATAATTGAATATCTGCTTGATGTTTCTGCAGTTCCCAGTTATTGCGGAACTGGTTATAGTTATCGAGGATTGAAAAGGACAACAATCCAAAAAGAGATAGTGGATAAGAAAGCTTCCATTGTGCGCGTGTATTGTCCACTTCCACTTCTTCAGCTATAATATCAATTTCTTCAGATATATCGATATTTTCTTTAATTAGAAATTCCATCAAGTTATGATAGCGTAGATCCTGCAGCCATTCAAAAAAATTATAAGATTCGATCCCATAGCGTTTTTTCCGTATTTCTCCCCAAATCATGCTTGTAATTAGAATCACTAGACCAGCTAGCATAATGAAGGCAAAATTGGCGTTTTGAGTTTTATCCAGGCTCTGTAACATGGCAGCTGACACCATGATTCCACCCCCACTAGAAAATGCAAGCATAGGAATTCGAATATACCTGAATTGGGATTTATCTTTGAGTCCGAGTAAAGCCAGCCCTGATAAAAATAACATCGCCCCGATAAAATTAATACTGACAAGCCAAACAGATAAATGATAGAAATTACTTGCAATATTTAAACCCAATAAGATAAGCAGCCCTACTATGACCATCATCACTTCGCGCCAGCTTGGATTAAATATCAGCTTTCGTGCAGTCAATTCGTACTTATAGTATTGAACTATTTTTTGTTTATTATCCATTATTATCCATCCTCTGTCGCCAATTACGATCTCATTTTGGGTTTCATAATTCGACATAATTTTCGCACTATATTGGGTAAAACTATATCCGCATAAGCGATTCCTTTGCGAATGGTGCGAAGCTTCATGCCGGAATTCGGGTTTTTCTTAATGAGAAAAGAAAACTGCGGATTGCTGGACTTAATAGCCATTTGTGCCTTTCCTTTGAAAGTCGACCGTTCTGTTTTAATCCTTATACGGATCAAATTCATCCGCTCCCGCCATGCAGACGCCGATCGGCTTCAGAACGTGCATAACCTCGATTGTTTCGTCATGAGCATCCAGCACTTCTTGGAGCTTCCTGTACACAAACGGGCTCTCGTCCGTACCGGCGCCGCGGAGCTCGACGCCAAAGCTGCGAACGGCATCCAGCATTTGCGCCGTGGAGATTTGTCCGCCGCTGCGGGCGCGGGTCTTCCAGTTCATTTTGCCTGCCGCCTGCGTCCGGCTCATAATGCGGCCCGCTCCATGAACGGTGCTGTAGTAAGCGTCGCGGTTCTCCGCAGTATCCTTGCCTTTTACGATCACGGAGATGTCCCCCATGCTGCCGCCGATAAAGCCAAGCTGCCCCGGCGCGGACGGCGTCGCTCCCTTGCGGACCACAACCGCTTCTTTCCCGTTATGCGTCTCTTTCCAGGCAAAATTATGATGATTGTGGACTTCGAAATCCGCTTCCGTCCCCAGCATCGACAGCACTTCTTGAATGACATAATCGCGTCCGGCATATGCGTATCGCCCGGCGAGCTTCATCGCGCGGTAATACATATCGCCGAGTTCGCCGCTTAAATCGAGCAGCACGGGAGGCTGATCCATCTTTTCGCCGGGGGCGCTATCCAAAAATCCTCTGCCGGCCGCCAGGTTGATGAAACCGCTGGCCGTTTTATGCCCGAAGCCGCGGCTGCCAAAATGGTTGCCGATCCAAACCCGGCCCGTATCCGGTTCTACGAACAAGTCGACAAAATGGTTACCGCTGCCGACGGTGCCGAGCTGGCTCCGGGCCAGAGTTTTCAGCTTGTCGTGCTCCTGCTTCCCGACCGCCGCGTAAACCGCCCAGTCCGGGTCATCGAACAGGTCGTGATCGACCTTTTCATTATTGACGCGGCCTATGCCGAACGAGATTTTGCGCGCTATTTCGTCCATGACGGCTGCCAGCCTGGGCAGCACATCTTCCACAGTCAGCTTCGTCCTCACCGCTTTGTTCCCGCATGCGATATCGTACCCTACGCCGGAAGGGGAAATCTGCCCGTCATACACGACGACACCGCCGATCGGCTGGCTGTATCCTTTGTGATGATCGGCCATAAGCAGCGCTTGGACGACATTCCCGGTCTTTGCGCACGTTTTGGCTTGGGCTAGCGCACCTTCGTCGGGTTTCCCCCAGACAAGTACGCCGTCTATATTTTGATATGCCATAAAACTCAACTCCTATAATAAATGACTGCAGCTCCAGCTTATATGTTTCTTGCTTCCCGCAGCTTTTGAATACGTTCCCGCACCGACTCGTTCGGTTCGATTTCCGCCAGCCGCGTCAGCGCCTCGACAAGCTCATTTCCCCATGAAGCAAGCTCCCAGGCTTCCAACGCTTTAAGCGCCATATTCCGGTTACGGGTCACCGGACTGTTCAAACCTGCAGCAATCAATTCTCTTCCGAACCCGGCATGCCTGTCCAAACTTTGCAAAATGCTGTCGAGGCACGAATGCGCCGCATACTCCTTGCCAAATCCCATTTCATCTTCGGGGCCTGTGGCGATTTGCCGCAGCGGCAGCCGGATTTCGGCGAACTGAACGAGCCGGCGGATTCTATCCGGATTTTCCGATTTCATCAGCTCCAAATAGTGCGCATCCTGAATCGGATTGTCCGCAAGCTGCGAGAAGAGCAGCTCCCATATATCGATGCCCAGTTTCGCAGCGCAAATCACGCCATAGTGACGGCCAAAAGAATCACCGGATGCGACCGCATCCAGAACCATGCCGCTCCATCTGGCCTGAGCGATAATCGTTCGGCAAGCCTCCGCCTGCTCGCTTCTCAACTGCTCTGTCCAACCGTTTGCTCTTCGCCGCTCCCACACGGAATCGGCTTCCGTCAAAAATTCAAGAATACTCAAAACCGCCGTTAACTGCTTCAAGGTGCCGCACATGGTTCCGGCCAACCTCAAATAATCGGACATCGCCTGTGGCGCATCCTCATAATCATCGATGTTTTCTGCCGGGCCTCCGTATAGCAGCGCTCGAATGATATCGGTCGCGCCTTCAAATAAATCGCGGTCTACCGTGCTCGATGAGAGAGCTTCGCGCAAGTTCCCGTTGCGGGCACAAATGCAAGCTAAATATTCGTTCATCACGCTGTTCTGACAGCCTTTGCGCAATAGCCAGTCCCGAATCTCCCGGGTGCTCGGCTCCAGCCTCTCGACGATCTGAATTTTCCCCCAGCCGTTAACGCTTTTCGCCAGATCAAAAAGAACGTTGTTGCTGTCCTCCATCCCGTTTCGAATAGCGACTGCAGCATAAAGGGTAAATTCGTCATGCTTGCCGAGAGTGAGAAGCAGCTCCTTCTCCTGTTCAATTGCAAAAAGACCGAGCAGCGCGATGCCAAGCTTGACCGGATTGCGGTGTGCCGCGCTTTCCGCCAGCCATTTGGCCTCTTTATACAGTTCATCGGGCCGGACGCCCGGATGCTTGCGCACCCCGTCCAACACATCGTCGATCATACTTCCTATATCCGCACCGATGAGCTTGGAATAAACAGCCTTTCGCCCGCTATGCCCAGGCTTTCGGGTCTGTTTGGCCAGCAAATGAACCAATTCTTGCACCTCTTGGGTCTTGCTACTTGGTACGGAGTGATGCCCCATCGCCCCATCCAAAGCGCCGGCTGCCCATCGAAGCTGGCCCCCTGCCCAAAATTGCTCGTCGTCCGGCAAAGAACCGCCGTCAACCTGCCCATGTTCGCGGATTTGCGCTTGAATGTAAGCGTAGATAGAGATTTTATCCGCCCAAGGCGCTTCCTTCGCTTTATTAAAAAAGATTAACATATTCATCACCTTAATCCCATATTTCCTTTAATGCCGCCCGGAACAATTCGTCCAGCCGACGATCCTGATCGCCGGCAGAAGCAGGCATGCCGGATGCGGCCCGTTCGTAATAAGCTATTCTTTCCTCCAAAAATTCATTGATCGGATGGATTCTTGGCTCATAGTCCAATTCGTCGCCCGCTATTTTACGAGCCAGCAAATCCAGGATCACCGCCCTTAGCTCGCTGCCTTCGGGCACCAAATCGTCAACCAGCGTTTGGAACCGGGTGGGCGGCATCGTGTTGTGCTTCTCCATCCATTCGCATGCCAGAACCGGGCGCAGCACGTAAAAATATTTTTTGATTTTGACCTGCTCGCCCTGCAAATATTCCCGAAAGTTCCCTTTCGCCATATGCAGATAATGATGCATGCAGGATTTTGGCGAAAAAGTCAGCGGAGAGATGCCCCGGATTTGCTCGGCGACCGAGCCGTTCTCCATATAGACGATCGGGGATTGCAGCCACTCCAGCAGCGGCGGGTTCGATTTGCGAAACAGATTCAAAGCTTTTTTCAGGTCCCAACCGTTTATATCGAGCATATCGCTGATCGGCCTCTCGATGACGTCCCGCTTCTCGAAAATGGACAAATACCATTCCACCGGCCTGATATATAAAAATCTTACGTCATAATCGCTATCCTGCGACGGGAACCCCCATGCCCGGCTGCCTGACTCGCAAGCGTATAAAATCCGGACGTTTTCTTCCCTTTCGATCCGCTTCAACAGTTCCACAATTTGCCTCCGATACTCAGGCATACGGTGCACCCTCCCTTATCCGTTTTATCCAGGCTTTCACCGTTCGGTGCCGGCCTCCTGAACTATCTTCGCCGATTTTCGTACAATCGAACATGGCAAAAGTATTACGACGGCAGAAAGATTTCCATTTCACCCCAATCCAACCCCTGTTACAATAGAGAAAGGCACGTTGATTGAACGGAGGATTATAGTGGCCAAGGAAAGCTTCGATAAAGAGATCCAATTTCTGCGCATGCTCGTGCTGACAAGCGGCGCGTACAGCAGACAGCAATTCGCTGAACGGCTGGGCATTTCCGTACATACCTTCGACAAAACGCTCCGGCGGCTCAAAGAAATCGTGAACACCATATATAGGCAGCTGCCGCAGGAGCAGGGCAAAGAATTTGCCGAATCGATCCGCTTCAGCTACTACGAGTCGACCGATCCGATGCTGTTGTTCCTGTTTCGCGCCAAATCCTTGAAGGAATCCGAATCTCACAGAGTCTCGCTGCTCCTGGCGGCTTTGAACGAACAAGCGCTGACGACTATGGAGCTTATGGACATTTGCTGCAGCGGTTTAAGTTCCGATCTCCCCCTCCCTGATGAAAAGACGATCCGGTCGGATCTCAAATATTTGGAAGAGGTCGGCGTGATCAAAAGGGAGCCCGGGGCCCGCCCCTACCGGTACCGGCTTCAAAACGACCTGATCCGGGAATTGTCGGATGAGGAGCTTTTTGATCTGTACGATTTTGTGGACGTTATGGCAAACACGCAGGTGCCTTCCGTGCAAGGCTATTTGCTGCGCGACGGGTTGAAGAAACAATTTATGCGCAATCAAGCGGAAAAGCATGCTATCGAGCCATTTTTATATAAGTATCACTATTACTCGCGGATTTTAGATGAAGCGCATCTGTTCACGCTCCTGAGCGCCATCCGCGGCCGCCGCAAAGTCCGATTTTTGTATTTCTCGCCCAAAGCCGATAAAAGCTACGCCTCCAAGAACACCAACCCTCTGTTCGAGCGCGAAACGGAAGGCAAAATGGAAACGACGCTTCCGCTGAAGGTCGTCTACGATCATCAGTACGGACGGTGGTACTTGCTCGCGAGCGGCAGAGAGGGCGTTCGGAAATACCGTATGGAGGGCATGACTCAGATCGAAGAAGATGAAGTTGTCGCAGAGGATTTGTTTAAGGAGAAGACAACCAATTTGGAGGCAAAAATCAAGTACAGCTGGCTGATCGATACCGGACGGCCGGTGACGGTGCGCGTCCGATTTTACAATCCTGACAGCCTGGAGCCCAATTTCATTAAAGAGCGCGTCCTGCTGCAAGGACAATGGGGGCAAATCGTGTACGAGGATGAACATTCTTTTATATTTGAAATTACCGTTAACGGAACTACTGAAATTAAGCCATGGCTGCGAAGCTTCGGGTCAAGCTGCGAAATTTTGGAGCCGGTCCGGTTCCGCCGGGAAATGATTGCCGAATGGAAGGAGATTCAAGCGTACTATGAATCTTTTTGAAAAAATCTTCAACTACCAGATCATCTCCCGGCTGGAGGATTCCGGTACGTTCATGGTCACCTCGCACGAAAGGGCTTGGCTGAAAACGATGCTGGAGCATCCCGCTGCGGCCGAGGCTTTCACTGCCGGAACCTTGGAAAAGCTGCGCTCCCTGCTTGAACCCGATCCCGTCATGGATATTTCGGAACACCTGATCGAAAAAGCGAGAAGCATGGAGAAACAAGTCTACCACCCGCTCCTCCGCACTTTACGCCGCTGTATGACGAATAAGAGCGGGGTTCGAATCACTTACTCGATCAAGGGCGGGCGAGTGAATTCGGACCATTCGGGGCTGCCGTACAAATTGGAATACTCCATGGTCAAAAGAGAATGGTACCTGCTGTGGTACCACCTCCGGCATCATGCGTTGATGAGCACCAGACTGACGAACATTGTCTCCGTCTCGGCAGAGCCTGTCGAGCAGGCGGAAGCAGACGCCATCTTCGCCAAAATCAGCCGGACGCTCGACTCGCGCAAAGCCGAAGCCGTCATCGGAGTGGTCCACGAATACAACAGAGAATTGTCGCGCATCCTTTATGCCTTCTCCTGCTTCGAAAAGGATGTCGAGTACGACGCCGGGAACGACGTTTATCAAGTCAGGATATGCTTGCTCGAAGACGAATACGAATATTTGCTCTCCAAAATCCGTTTCCTCGGCAAGCGGGTCCGGGTTATCCAAGGCGATTATCTGAAAAAGCGGATGCTGGAATCGTCAACAAAAGCGCTGGAGCGGTATGGTGTTATGCAATCCGAAGAAGAGGAGCTTTCTTCGTAAAGATTACAGCAGCGGGCCCGCGGGCCCGCTTCTTTTGTCATTCGCACCGCTTTTAATCTACTCTGGCTCCAAAGGATTTTAAAAAGATAACCGCTTGAATACTATCCATTCGCACCCCCTTCAAATTAAGGCTCTTTAAATCAACCCCTTCTAGGTTAGCGCCTCTCAGGTCCGCTCCTTGCAGCTTGGCCTTGGCCAATGACACTCTGGTCAAATCGCAATTTCTTAAATCGGCCTTTTCCAAATTTGCATCCGTAAAATCGGTCTCAAAAAAACGAGCTCCCCTTAAATCTTGTTTGTTTAGCGCCGCATGCCTTAAATTGGTGTAGGACCAGTCCCCTCCATGAATCGTAATCCCATCCAACTGGGCCCCTGCAAAGTCAGAACCTGTCATCTTGCAAGACGTGAATTTGGATACGAAAAGATTAGCTCCGGTAAACTGACAATTTTCGAAGGCTGTCTCCGTATGTACAGAGCCGTTTAAGGCGGCTCCGCGGAAATTGCATTCGACGAAACGGCAGTTGCTTGTAGCCACTTCTTCCATAGAGGCATTCATAAACGTACATTTTTTGAATGTACAGTGTACTAACTCGCCGTATCGTAAATCTCGCCCGTCAAATTGCACCTCATCATAGGACTGATTCTTGTATTGGTACATACTTAATCCTCCTGCCAACAAACATTTCAGCCGTTCGTACGGCTACTTCTTTTTTGTTACGGCTTTTTTCTTGGATGGCTTTGCTTTCTTATCAATGGCTTGTCGCTCGGCTAGTATGGAAGCCGCTCGCTCCGCCTCTTCTCTGAGCAGCTTTTCCCGATGTTGTTTTTCGGCTTCGAGCTGTTCCTGCTTCCGCTTATATTCCGAGAAAACAAAGTCCTGAATGACGGGGTTGTTCATTCGCAGGTATTGCTCGAAGACGTCCGGATATACAAACGTTTTTTGCCCGATTGTGTCCGTAAATACGACCATTACCCGCTCGTCATCCTTGTTCACTACCCGCCCAACGCCAAATTTAATATGAGTAACTTCGTGATCAATCAGATTCATTCGTTTGCTTCCCCTTCAGCTCATTTCGCAAATAGTGCCCGGTATAGCTTATCTCGCATTCCGCCACTTCCTCCGGAGTACCGGAGCAGACCAGGTGACCTCCATTTATGCCGCCCTCGGGTCCCAGATCAATGATATAATCGGCGTTTTTTATCACATCCAAGTTGTGCTCAATTATAACAACCGTATTTCCGCTGTCAACCAAGTCATGCAAAATGTGAACCAATTGATGCACATCTGCAACGTGCAAACCCGTTGTCGGTTCATCCATCACGTATAGAGTCGAGCCCGTAGCCGGTTTAAGCAGTTCCGCTGCAAGCTTCACCCGCTGCGCTTCGCCGCCTGAAAGCGTCGTTGAGGCCTGCCCGAGCTGAACATAACCTAGCCCTACCTTGCAAAGCGCCTCTATTCTTCTGCGGATTTTAGGAATACTTCCAAAAAACGCAACAGCTTCGTCTGCAGTCATCGCTAGCACATCTGCAATGCTTTTGCCCTTATAGTGAATTTCCAGCGTTTCACGGCCATAACGTTTCCCTTTGCAAACATCGCAGGGGACAAAGACATCGGGAAGAAAATGCATTTCTATTTTCATAAGACCATCGCCGGAACAAGCCTCACAGCGGCCGCCCGGAACGTTAAACGAAAATCTTTTCGCATCGTATCCGCGAATTTTCGCTTCATTTGTCTGCGCGTAGAGTGACCGGATCAGGTCAAAAAGACCCGTGTAGGTAGCCGGATTGGAACGGGGCGTGCGCCCGATCGGGCTTTGGTCGATATAAATAATTTTGTCGAGAGAAGCCACTCCCTCTATTTGCTTATGTTTGCCTGCGCGAGTATGGGCCCGGTTAAGCTCTGAAGCAAGCTTTTTATACAATATTTCATTGATTAAGCTGGATTTCCCGGAGCCCGAAACGCCGGTAACACAGGTCAGTGTGCCAAGAGGGATCGAAACGTTGATTCCCTTCAAATTATTTTCCGCCGCGCCGATGATGGTCAGGGATTTTCCGCTGCCCGTGCGCCGCATTTGGGGCACTGCAATTTGTTGCTTGCCGGAAATATATTGACCGGTTATGGAGTTTGGTTCGTTTATAAGGTTGTCAAGCGTTCCCTGCGCAACAACTTGCCCGCCATGTTTTCCCGCTCTCGGCCCTATATCTACAATCCAATCCGCTTGCCGGATCGTATCTTCGTCATGTTCAACAATAATGAGCGTGTTCCCCTTATCGCACAAGTCCCTTAACGCGGACAAGAGGAGCGCATTGTCCCGCTGATGAAGTCCAATAGAAGGTTCGTCCAAAACATACAGCACTCCGGTCAAGCCCGAGCCAATTTGCGTAGCTAGCCGAATGCGCTGATTTTCACCGCCGGAAAGCGTGCCTGAAGCTCTGGAAAGCGTTAAATACTCCAGACCGACGTTTTTCATAAACATAAGCCGGGAGCGAATTTCTGCGAGGATTGAATCCGCGATTGCCGCTTTCGCCCCGGGCAGCCTCAGATTTGCTATAAAATCGATCGCGTCGTTAACGGATAATTTGCAGAAATCGGCAATGTTTATACCACCGACCTTTACAGCCAGGAGCATAGGGGCCAGGCGGTCGCCATGACAATCGGGGCACGGCGGTGCGGAGAGGTCATCCTCAACCTCCTTCTGCATGTTGGAAAACTGCTCATAAGAGCCCGCTTTGAAATGAAATCCGAGTCCGTAGCAAGTCTGGCAGGCTCCGTATTGGTTATTGAACGAAAACATTCGCGGCGATAACTCGGGAAGCGATTGACCGCATCGCGAACAGCTGTAGCTTTGAGAAAAGCAAGTTTCTTTTTGACTCTCGTATTGATATATAGTTACGACATCGCCGGATAACGAAAACGCTGATTCCAGGGAATCGACCAGACGCTGCGCATCCTCCGCCCGAACAGTGAGCCGGTCTACGACGATTTCAATCGTATGCATTTTGTTTTTATGAAGTTGAATATCTTCATTCAAGGAATAGAAAGTGCCGTCCACTCGAACACGCGCATATCCGTTCAGCTTGGCCTGCTCAAGTACCTTAAGGTGCTCGCCTTTTTCGCCCTGGATTACCGGCGCCAATACCGCAAATTTGGTTCCTTGCGGCAGCTTGTAAATGTGATCGACGATTTCATCGACAGATTGCCGGCTAATTTCTTCCTTGCAATCGGGGCAATACGGAGTGCCTGTCCTGGCCCACAGCAGACGCAAGTAATCATAAATTTCTGTCACCGTACCGACAGTGGAACGGGGATTTTTCGAGGTTGTTTTTTGTTCAATCGCGATCGCTGGCGAAAGCCCTTCAATAAAATCAACGTCCGGTGTTTGGACTTGCCCCAAAAATTGGCGGGCATATGCGGATAGTGATTCCACGTAGCGTTTTTGACCCTCGGCATAAAGCGTATCGAACGCCAGACTGGACTTCCCCGAACCGCTCACTCCGGTGAATACAACGACTTGATCGCGCGGAATTTTAATACTGATGTTTTTTAAATTATTTTCCCTTGCGCCGCTAACATGTATGAAGCTGTGCATAAGGTGACCTCCTCGAACACATCAAATAGATACCGCATCCAGCTCAGAAGTTGAGGACTTAACGGGCGACTTTGGGCATCGACATATTTAAAGGTATCATATACAATTATGACAACAGTATGTCATAGTTTTTATGCGCTAATTAAAAAATTTAAGGTGATTACAGTGAAGATAGATCGATTGCTATCCATTGTCATGCTGCTGCTTGAGCGTAATAAAGTCAGTGCTTCCAAGCTTGCGGAAATGTTTGAAGTCACGCCTCGAACCATCTTTAGAGACATAGAAGCCATAAACAAGGCAGGTATCCCGATCATTACTTATCCTGGCGCTAACGGCGGTATCGGCATCATGGAAGAATACAAAATAGAAAAAAAGCTGTTTACGGTTACGGACATCACTGCGCTGCTAATCGGACTTAATAGCATCCATTCTTCTATGTCCAGCGAAGAAATCCTCAATACGATGGCAAAAGTAAAAGGGTTGGTTCCGGAAGAGCAAATCAGGAATTTCGAAAATCAGATTACCATTGATCATACGCCGTGGTTCGGCAGCAGAAACGTAAAGCCAAACTTTGAGGAAATGAAAGTTGCGCTCGATGAGAAACGGTTATTGTCTTTTAATTATTCCGACCAAAATGACAGACGAACTCAAAGGAGGATCGAGCCCTATAGATTGGTGTTAAAAGATTCGGCTTGGTATTTGCACGGCTATTGTACTTCCAAGCAAGACTTCCGCACTTTTAAACTTTCGCGCATTACGTCGCTAAAACTGCTCGATGAGAGATTTGTTCCCAGAGAATTTGAATCCGGGACGTTGCACTCCTCCGAAAATAATACGATTACGATTAAACTTCTAATCGATGAATCACTCAGAGATTTTATGACGGACTATTGCGGAGAAGAAAACATCGAGTCTTATGGGGAAAATAAATGGATCGTTTCCTTTCCATTTATTGAAAATGACCACGGATACGGTTATTTGCTTCGTTTTGGAGATAAATGCGAATGCCTGGAGCCTGAAAATGTTCGAGTAGAGATTATTCGAAGAATTAACAGATTAATGGGGATTTATAAAATAAAAAACGCCGAACAGCTTTAGCTGCTTGACGTTTTGCCCGTCGTGTTCCCGGAGCACTGCCCGCGCAGTCTTGCGATTTGCTCCGACAATGTATCGAGCTTGCTTTTAATAATTATCGCATCCGAATATTGCCGGGGAATATTGTCGAATCCATAATGGACGCCGGCCAGACCTCCTGCAATTGCGGCTATCGTATCGGAATCCCCTCCCAAATTGGCCGCATGCTGAACGACTTCATGGAAGGAAGCGGTATGAAGCAGTATGTGAAGTACCCAACGAAACGTATGAACGACAAAACCGCTCGGTTCGCAGTCGGGTTCATTTGTAAGGATATCCCGATATTCCGTATCGACGATTTCACTCTTGATCGCTTCAATGAGGGCCTCACCGTTGAAGAGTCTGCAAACTATGCGATTGTATATGTCACAGGCTTGATTGCAGCGTTCGTCATAGTGCGTCATTTTTGACTGCATTCGTGAAATTGTTTCAATATCCGAGAGATTAGGATAGCTTAATCCTACAGGGAGACAGCGCATGAGTGAGCCGTTGCCGGCGCTCTGTCCCAGATCCAAATCAGCCAGGAATGCGGCCTCAAACCAATTTCCGCGATAGGTGGCGAACACTCTTCGAATGATGTTCCCGATATCTTTGGGATCGGACCGGTACCACTCAAGAAATTTTTCACCGATTGCTTGGCCAGGGTCCTGAGGGTTTTCTAAGATTCCCTCCGCCACACACAAAGTCATCATCGTATCGTCAGTCACTTCCCCGGGATCTAAATCCCAGACTCCTCCGCCGATAATTTCAGTAAGATAGCCATATTTCTGCTGAACTTCTTTCTTCGTCATAAATTCCGTCGTACCGCCTAGCGCATCTCCAATCGCAACGCCGTATAGCCCACCCTTGATTTTATCGATACTCATCAAAATTCCTCCCTGTTTCCGCGACGTTAAGGCTTATATTGATAGAGCGTAACTGCTGCATCTGTGAAAATATCATGGATCATAGTCGAGACAACGGCCCAGTCACCGCCGCCCCGATCACATCCGATTTGATAAGGGAGCGCAACGGAGTATTGATTCGTTTTGGCAAACTCATATAATTGCTGCAAAGCACCCCTTAAAGCTTCATCGTTCGTATATTTCTTACCGTCCCTGCCAAAATATTGCTGTCCAAACAAGTTGGCCACATACTTATCCGTTCCAACTGCAACTAGCTGGCAGCTTCCAAGCAAATTCTCTTTATTTCGCAGACAAAACTGTAAATATTCCGTAAACGCTTTGGGATAAAGCTGTTTAACCTGTTTGGCTACTCCCGATCCCATTACTACCTGGCAATTCACCTGATGACCAATGATATGTTCCGATGCTTGAAGCAAATTTCCCGTAACAAGATTAACCGTCATATCCTCACTTCGCCCCTTCTCCACATTCTTCCTTCAGTGCCGATTCCAGCTTGGGTTAAACCGGTAAAGCTTAGAGGGACGATGTCCCGCGTCCTTTGTGAATTCATTTGTCTCCTTGACCATAGGCGCAATCTTTCTCCGGAATGCAGCGGCTAAAAGTTCTTTTCCAAGCACGACCTCATATACCTGTTGAAGTTCCGATAGCGTGAATAACGGGGGCATGAGGTTGAAGGCGATGTCTGTGTACTCGATTTTGTTGCGCAATCGTTCTATCGCATACTCGATAATTTTGGCGTGGTCGAAAGCGATGCCCTGCGAGTCCACAACCTCTCGGATTATTTTTGTTGTTCGCTGAATCGCTGCCTCCGTGATTTTTACCGTTGCAGTTAAACTGTCGGTTTCATTTCGCAGGACGATCTTGATAAGCCTTTCGATTTCATAACCTTCATCCAGGTTAGTGATCTTCTCTTGGAAAACGGTATACGTTACATCGAACCATTTAGCGTCGTCCGCATCGTCTCCAGCCCGAACATCCAAGGATGTACGATCTACAAGCGCCATATAAGAGCAGCTGATAACCCGCGTTCTCGGATCCCGGTCAACGTCGCCCCATGTAAACAACTGTTCCATATACACATTCCCGATATTGGTTTCGCTCTTCAGTTCCCGCCTGGCCGCATCCTCAATGCTCTCATGAATGGAAACGAAGCCTCCCGGCAAAGCCCATTGACCAATAAAAGGGTGCTCCCCTCTCCTAATAAGCAGAAGCTGTAACGACTTCTCCGGAAGCTTCCTGTAATTATCCTGAATTTGATCCATAACGGTAAAAATAAGCATATCCACTGTAACAGAAGGACTTTCGTATATACTTGCATCATAGGAATCTAAGTACTCCTTCTCAGTCATGCCATTCCGGTCACGAATGAATGATGGTTCGCTCATGATCATACAACCTGCCTTATTTTGTTATTATCAAAATGTTATTATCTAATTGTTATTATACATCAACTTCATAACGCAATGTCAATACGCGCCGGTTCAGGACTTCGTCACAATTCTTTTGTTACTTGGATGCAGCCGCAGCAGCGAGTGTCTTCATCGTTCACCGCATTCGTGATATGCAAAAAAGCGGCAGCACGTATGTGCCCCGCAGATTTTGACTTTTACCGAAACGGATCCGGCAGATAGTTACTTTTTAATATTGAATCCGGTTGTTGAATCATAGCTTACTGTTAGCGCAAGTTCATCGACGGCGAACTTCCATGTCATAGGGAAATATACAACGTCATTATAAACAATTACAGGATACTCTTCTTTGGCATTATCGAGCCATGCATCATTTACAAATATGTTGCCGGACGGAAGATTGACCACGTATTCTGCGTTCAAACTGTTATATGACCCTTTTTCTTGAGTAAAAACAGCGCCTTTATTATCAGTCTTTCTGATCGAAAAACCGGTATCCGCACTCCAGCTAATGTCTAGAGCAAGCGCTTGGGTGTATGTCCAGGTCATCGGAAAATAAGTAATGTCTTTAAAAGATAAGACGGGATACTTGGCATATGTATTATCGATTTCTTTGTCATTGATCTTAACTTTATAATTTGGCAAAGACGCCTTTAGTCTATGATCAGGCTCTGCTTTCTTGGGTTCGCTTGCCGGAGTTTTGGTTGAGGGCGATGAAGAGGAACTGTCTGAACTGCCGGAACTGGAGCTGCCTCCGTTATGATAGTGATAACCCGTACATAATCCTTTGGCTTGTGACTTGGCAGAGCAATTATGGCCGCCATTTGAATCCGTTCGTCCTGAATGAGCAGAAGCGTTCGAGGATGAAGTAAAAAGAATGAGCAGTGCCATTAAGATACATAATCTGTACTTCATAGATAATCCCCCCTTGTTGTAATCTTCATTCGACAGTGCCCCCATAAAGTTGTTGAAAACCAGCCTGATAGTTCTCACAACTTATTCCACATTCTAGCTGAAAATTCCTTTTTTCGACAGTAATTTTTTCCACTATTATACACTGCCGCGAACCTCAATAAATGCAAATGAGGACCATGCACAACGCACGTCCTCATTTCGTTCCCCGACTATCTCTTGCACTCACTCTATAGAACTTTCGCCAAAAAATCCTTCGTACGGGCGTTAGACGGGCTTCCGAACACCTGCTCAGGCGTTCCTTCCTCCACGATCACGCCTTTGTCCATAAACACAATCCTGTCGCCCACTTCGCGGGCAAACCCCATCTCATGGGTTACGATAATCATGGTCATGCCGCCTTCAGCCAGCTTCTTCATGACATCCAGCACCTCGCCGACCATTTCCGGATCAAGCGCTGAAGTCGGCTCGTCAAACAGCATCACATGCGGCTGCATCGCCAATGCGCGCGCGATGGCAATCCGCTGCTGCTGCCCGCCGGAGAGCTGGGACGGGTAAACATCCCTTTTGTCTGCCAGTCCGACAGTATGCAGCAGCTCCATCGCAGTCTTTTCCGCTTCAGCGGCTGGCAGGCCTTTCACCTTGATAGGTGCAAGGGTTAGATTTTGCAGAACAGTCTTATGCGGAAAAAGGTTGAAATGCTGGAACACCATGCCCATTTTCTCCCGGGTGGCGTTAATGTTGTGTCCACGGCTTGTAATGGACGCGTTCTCGAACATAATTTCACCGCCGCTCGGCTGCTCAAGCAGGTTCATACAACGCAGAAATGTGCTTTTGCCCGAGCCGCTAGGCCCGATGACAACAACGACCTCGCCGCCCGCAATGCTGATATCGATTCCTTTGAGAATTTCTGTGCTCCCATACGATTTGCGCAACCCTTTAACGGTGATCACTTGCTCCCATCCTCCTTTCCCATGCACCAAGCAGTTTGGACAGCAAGAAAGTCAATACAAAATAAATCGCGGCTGCAATAATGAACGGACTAAGTCCCTTGTACGTAATGTTTTTCACGATCCCCGCCTGGTACATAATATCTGCCATCCCGATCACAGAGATGATGGAGGATTCCTTGATAATCGTAATAAACTCGTTCCCGATCGCAGGAAGGACGGACTTGAACGCCTGCGGCAAAATAATATGGCGCATCGCCAGCGCCCTGCTCATCCCTAGCGAACGGGCTGCTTCCATCTGCCCGCGGTTCACGCCTTGAATGCCCGCGCGGAAAATCTCCGCCAAATAGGCCGAACTGTTCAGGGACAGCGTAATAATCCCCGACTGCAGCGGGGTAAAGTTGATGTTCAGAGTGAGCGCCAGCCCATAGTGGACGATCATGAGCTGCACCAGCATCGGCGTTCCGCGCAACACCTCGACATACGTGGTGCCCAGCCAGCGGATCACCCGGGTACCCGACATCCGCAGCAGACAGATGATCAGGCCGATCACAAAGCCGAACAAGACGCCAAGCGCCGACAGCAGCAGGGTATAGCCAAGACCAAGCGCATAATAGCTGCGGTATTCCCAGAATGTTGTGAATATATTGCCGGTAGACGGCTGTCTTTCAACAGATAGCTGGCTCGCTTGTTTAACCATCTCGGCTATGCGGTTCTCGCTCTTCAGACGGGTGATTGTCGAGTTGGCTTTGGCCAGCAGCTCTGCGTTGCCTTTGCGGATGCCAATGGCCGCCTGAACAGGTGCCTGGTCCGGAACAGCTTCCGCAAGTGTAAACCCTTTGTCCTGCAGGTAGCCGAGCGCGACGGTATCTTCCAGGATGACGGCATTAACCCGTTTCGTCTGCAATTGCAGAACAAGATCCGGTATGCGGTCCAGAGATGTAATTACAGCCCCGGGAATGGACTGCGCGATCTCCTCCTGAATGGAGCCTTTTTGCGCGCCGATCTTTTCCCCTTTGAGGCTGTCCATGGTTTTATAACGTTCCTTGTCTTCGGTACGAACCATCAATACTTGCTTGGATTGGTAATAATTGTCCGAAAAATCGATGCTTTGCCTGCGTTCATCCGTCGGCGTCATGCCCGATATGACCAAATCAACCCGGCCGCTCTGCAAAGCGGGCAGCAGGGCATCAAAGCTCATATCCTCAATAACAAGCTTCGCTCCCATGTCCTTGGCGATCTCGCCCGCAATGTCAATGTCAAAACCTACAATCTGATCTTTCCCATTGATCGTTTTATGAAATTCATACGGCGCATACTCGGCGCTGGTACCCAGCACAAGAGTTCTCTCTGACTGGCTGCCTGCCCCATAAGCGGTCAGAACGGGAAAACTTGCCAGCAGCATCAACAGCATAAGAACCGTATAACGGTAAATTTTTTTCAACCTGCTTCTCTCCCAACTCATAAAATAAACATGAACCCTGAGCAATTATAAAGGAGTACGGCTGATTATGCAATTAAAGCCGCGGCAAGGGGGAATATATGGAAAAGTCACCTCCCCAACTTAAGTGGGTGAAATGACTTGAGCAAAATCAGCATTCTTATTTAGGATTCAATCAAATTACATAAACTTACAACTCCATTCCGCTGTATCCCATCGCACGATAACCTTTTACCCTTTTCCTATACATACTCATGAGAAGCGGTACCTGGATATCGACATAATCATAGATTTGTACCTCTTGCTTATTTGCATGGGAGCGGTGCAGCCTTCCGGCATACTGCTGCAAGCTCCCCTTCCATGAAATCGGATGAACCAGAAACAACGTATCCAGTCTGGCGTCGTCGAATCCTTCTCCTATCAATTTGCCGGTAGCTATAAAGACCCGTTCTTCCGTATCAGGTATACTTGCTATCCGCTGCCGAAGTTCCTCCCGCTGCTTTTTACCCATTCCGCCGCGCAGCACGATCACGTTTTTCGCGAATTTTTCAAGTTTCTTTTCAAAATACTCGACGTGGGAAGTTCGCTCTGCCAGCAGGATCGGGGACCTTCCTTGATCTAAGCATTTTAAAAGATCATCAAAAATGAATTCATTCCTTTTCTCATCTTCTACTAACAACTGATAAATATCTTGTATGGAATGACTCGCCTTGTGAGAAGTTGCTAGTTGAAAAGACGTATACCGTGGCAATACTTTATGTTCAAAGCCTCTTGCATAAGCTTGAGACTTCGCATCTACTCTAACTCGAATAGGACCGCACTGCATAAGCACAATAGGTTGTTGGCCATCTTGTCGTATAGGAGTAGCCGTTAGACCAACGACATATTTGGCATTTGCCTGCTTCAGCACTTGCTCAAAACTAAACGCTGAAACGTGATGGCATTCGTCGACAATGATTTGTCCGTACTCAGTTAAGTAATCCTTTATTTTCCCTTTATTATTCAGGCTTTGAATGACGGCGATATCGATAATACCCGTTCGTTTCTCCTTGCCGCCCCCAATTACACCGATATTCTTCATATCCATGTTTAGAAACGTACTTAATCTTTCCTTCCATTGATCCATCAATTCTCGGCGATGCACCAATACTAGCGTATTCACCTTTCTGGAGGCGATCATGGAAGCTGCTGTCACTGTTTTTCCGAATGCAGTTGTCGCAGATAGTATTCCCGTATCATGAGCTAGGATCGCTCTCGCCGCGGCGTCTTGTAGAATAGAGAGCTGACCGTTAAAGATTACGTCAACTTCTATTCCCTTGTTTCTCTCATCGGTTATTGATAATTCAACGCCATACTTTTCAAACAAACTTGAAATTAGTTGCAGGCACCCTCTAGGAAGGGCAATATGCTTAGGGAAATCCTCCGCACAACCAATAACACGAGGTTTTCCATACGTAGGCAACCGCATCGCTTGAGTTTTATAGAAATCCGGATTTTGAAAAGACGCAAGCTTTCTAATTTGGTTAATCATCCGTGCCGGTAAACCAGTCTTCTCAATATAAATCATATTAGACAAAATGATATGAACTTTCGATGGCATCGAAGCATCAATTCGTGCTTCATCGAAATCAATTTGCTGTTTCTCCCAGGGCCTATCCTCGTCCATTTCCTCGTCCCAAATACTGACGTTAAGAATTTTGGAACTTCTTGTAACCTCATGAACTTTGTCCTCAATCTGAGATAAGGTCATTTTCCGTAAACTAGATAAAAAACTCCACTGATCCTCATACGGAATAAAATTCTCGTCTATGAAAACACTGTTCCCTTCTTTCCGAGGGCCGCCTTGCAGAGGCAGAGCGATCAAGTTGCCAAAACCGCCCTTTGGCAGCGTATCTTGATTGGGAAACAAACGGTCGTAGGAATCCAGACCAAGCTCGTATCTGTTTTCCATCGTCTTGGTTAAAAGGGCACATCCAAAATTCCGAGCCAAACTTGCTTCAACAGGCCGATCAAAAAATATCCATATATGCCCCCCGTTTCCTGAACGGGAGCGTTCCAATGCAGCAGGTACCTGGAGTTCTTTCCATGTACCCATAACAGCGGCTGCATCCTGCTGCCAGTTTTGTTTATCAAAATCAATCGCTACGAACCAACAAGTTTCATCAGGAAGCATCGGATAAACTCCGATTGTACGGTTAATCTTTGCATCGAGATGGTTGGATACGACCTCATCAGCTACAAGAAGAAACTCTCTATGAGCACAGTCTGAGCATTTGATCTGAGGCTTCTTACATACTATTGACCATTCATTCTTACACGCCGGTGAGTATCCAGACCTCCCCAACTTGCTTTCCCATCTATTTGGATATACATCTTCACGACCGCGAAATAGACTGCGAAACAATGCAATCTTTTCACTCGGAGTAGAATAATTATGCACGGCACCATTTTGATGTTCCATCCTGGCGATAGGTTCGTTAATGACAAAAACATCCTTAATAACATAAGGACGGCTCAAATCAGCTATTTCAGATGTGCTTTTTGAAATGTCAGCAAGCTTTTGCTTCAATTGATAATTCTCTTGATTCAATCGTTCTATTTCTTTCAAGGCAAGCTCAAGCTTTCTTTCCAGATTCTTCATATTTCCTCCAGAAATGAACGTCATAAGAGTAGTTTATCATATGAAGAATGGAGACTAGAACAAGTAAAACCTGTTTATTCTCAGCCATCAACTATTCATTACTTTGGCTGACCACAGCTAGCACACAGCTTTGCGTTTGGAGTTCTCAGTGGCTTACCACAGTATTGGCAGGGGTCGCCCAATAAAGATATTCTATGATGCATTATTGCATTATGATGAACACCTGGTACCCCAGTTATTCTTTCGTATTCCTTTACGACAGGACTGAACCTCTCGTCCATAGAAATCTTTTCAAGTGACAACCCGTGCTCTTGTCTAAACTCCTTTGTTGCTTTCATACAATCACCAAACAATTTTTCAATCCGAACATATTCTTCTTCATCTAACATAGGCATTTCCCTTTTACAACGCCAACACCACAACATCTTCATAATTCATTACTCCAAATTTTCATCGAAAATAATCATCAATTATTACTTGTCGCTCTTCATCATCAACTCTGATTTTCACTGACTCACCTTTTTAGATAAATTCGTGCATTATACCTCATTTCTATATTATCATAGCACGCAGTTTAGGTAACCATTTTTCACCAAATAAGCAACGCATTCATGTGTCCATAAATAATAAAAAGGAGGCAGCAATCGTCCTCCTTTATCCTTCTATATTTTTCTTCTAAATATCAATCGCATCGACCCGCTCCGCTAGCGAGGAGTAGCCTTGTACAGACTGCGCGATGTAGGAAAGTACGGTATCGCTCCATCCATAAATGTAGAACGTTTGCGGATCCTGATCCGGTACCATCGCATGCCGGTAAGGAGCAATGTCAACGATAAATGCCTTCACATCCCGGTTTACTTTCGAGCGGTACAGTTTCAACTGCTCGTAAAACGGGCTTCCGCTGTTTTGCTGTTCGTCTGTGATGATAATGATTTGGTCTACTTTCCTCCGCTCCTGGATCAGCTTCCGAACGGGCGCCCCCGTATCGGTTCCTCCACGGGCATGGATTTGCGCCGCCTGCGTTAAAATACTGTCTTTGCGGGAAGGCTTGGCGTCCATGACCTCCGTATCGAACAGCCAGAACAACGAGTTGCCCTGCGTTTTTTTGTACAGCGCCAAAGCAAATACCGAACCGATCTCCAAATATTGGCCGTTCATTGAGCCGGATATATCAAGGAAAATCGCCGTTTGTTCTCCGAGTTCCGGGAGGTTATCAAACGTAAGCTCAGCAGCTTCCCGCAAAGCATCCCGAAGCTCCGGATGATCCACCTGACGGAAAGCCGTTGCTAACCGGAACGGCAGGATTTTGGCTTTCCTCAGTGCCTGTTCGTCGGTTATACGTTGTACGACATAGTCCAGGTTGCGTTGTTCCTCCAAGACCCCGGCCCTCTGCAAAGCGTTCATATGCCGGAGAAGGGCGAATGTCGGCATCTGGTAAAGCAGCGCTTCCCAAACGGCTTTGGACGGCTTGATTGCCCCGGTAACCGTTTCATACGGAAGCTTGCCGCGTTCAATCCACGCGATCTGCTCTTCTTCGGTCAAAGCAAGCTTCAGCTTTTCCAGGGCCTCGACTTGGGGCACCAATGTAAGATTAGCCTCCAGCCCCCTCAAATACCGGAACAATGCCTGCTGCTTCAAGTCTTCCGGCTTCGGATGTGCGGTTGCAATGGCATCCCCCAGACTGTATCCGCGTCCACGTCCGTTATACTTGATGGCCCAATATTCGGACACTCCGGATAAAAAATGGTTCACCTGCCGCTTGACGGCTCGGCCTCCTTCACCGCGTCCAAGTCCTTTCAGTATCGTTAGGAAATCCGACAAATCGGAAGGAACCCGCACAACCTGCAGGAAAATCTTCGCAAACAAATCCGGACGATAAATCGAAAGGATGGCTAAGCCAAACAAAGGCTGCAGCCTCATAAAACCTTCGTTCCGCGCAAACACAATCGCCTTGGCCATGAAACTCGGATTGCTGTCCGCCATCTCATGATGGAACTGTCCCGCCTCGCTAAGCAGCTCATTTTGATCCGCATAAAAAGTGTTGCTTATCGTATTGGTCAGAAGCGTCTGTAAATACTGCTCCTCAAGAGATCGTGTGAATGCCGGGTAGCGATCTTTATTCCATGTATCCGGTCTAAGCGAGCCGAACACTTTCTTTGCTATACTCACGATAAAATACCCTCCTTCATGTAACACCGGTGAGGAAAAAGCGGGATAGGTTTGCTGCAGGAGTCGAACCTGCCGTATTGCCCGGGTATACCATTGGTCGATTAAGCTCGAAGTAACCCATCCCAGCGCCTCATCGGCTGCTTAACTTATTTCATAACGAAGCGAGGAAATGATTGAAAAGGCCGTTAGTGCCTGACAGACACCATCAATACTTATCCCATATAAGTCGAAGGAACCCTTTCTGGCGCCTCGCTTCGCGATTCACTTTTTGAAGATCATCGAGGAAGTTGGTCGGAAAGGTACATGCTGCTCTACCAACTGAGCTATTCCCCCATCGGGAGGAAGTTGGACTCGAACCAACGACAAGCCGATCTGGAGTCGAAGTAACCCTTCCATGCGCCTCGATGATCTTTTCAGCCGCCACGTTTGCCGCATCGGCCTTCTGTGTCTATATTCGCTTATTTTCGGAGCAATGAACATGGCGAAAGTATTACGACCGAACATAAACTTTTCCATTTCGCCCAAATCCCACCCCTGTTACAATAGAGGAAGAGGATGACATTCTGAAAAAGATCGTAGATGAACATGTATACTACTGATGGAGGAGTAAAATGAAGGACTACATTAAGGTCAATCAAACAACCATTTCCTTGATTAAAGGGGATATTACGAAAGTAACGGCCGACATCATCGTCAACGCAGCGAACACAAGTTTACTAGGCGGCGGTGGTGTGGATGGTGCTATTCATAAGGCCGGCGGCAAAAGCATTCTCGAAGAATGCGTAAAGATCAGAGAGCGGCAAGGGGGCTGCGCAGTCGGCGAAGCAGTCATTACTACAGCAGGCAACCTGCCTGCCTCCTATGTTATTCACACCGTGGGCCCTGTATGGAATGGAGGAACTAACAACGAAATTGAAAAACTAAGAAGCTGCTATAAAAATTCACTGCTACTTGCCTCGGAATATAAAGCCAAGAGCATTGCTTTTCCGAATATCAGCACAGGTATTTATCGTTTTCCTAAACAGCTCGCGGCTGAAACCGCGCTTGAGGCTGTGTTAAGTGCCGACCAGGGTACGATTGAGCAGATATATTTTGTCTGCTTTGATGATGAGAATTTTGATACATATCGTAAATTGTTTTTCTGACATATGCTCCTCCCATGTTTCTATTCCAAAGTTTAACGAGTCTTCGCAGGCAACTAGGTGCTATAATGCTCCCCTCAGCAAGCCCTAATTAACCTCAGACTCCAATATTGATTTATAAAAATGTTCCGGATCCGCATGACTCGGAAGCCCGGAGACCTGCCCATCCCCTATTTCAATAACCGTCCATTCTCCGCTTGCGGTTTTGGCAATGTCCATCGTAAAAAAACGGCTCGCTACACCCTCGGCTAACTCTATAAATGAATCAAGTCCTGGAATCTCCTCTTGGTAGACCGCCTCATCCCAATACTCCGTACATTCTATCAGCTTGTGATGAAGAAAAAACAGCCGGTACTCGTTCGATAAAGGCATACCGCTTTTCGGATGCCTGGTGAGCGCCTCCAACTGAATAAACTCGCGAATCACGATGCCGCCGTTAAGCTCCGAGCCTTGACGATCGATGAAGTTTCGAAGGACCGTTTGAACTCTCTGCTTGTCGGATGCTTCGGGTATATAGCAGGCTTCTTCCCACTCATGCTTTCTGGATTTTACATAATCCTTGACAATAACCGGTTTGTTGTCGAATATGCGCATCTTCTCAAACAAAGCATCATACCCATTTGAAAGTTCTCCTATTTCGAGCCAAATACTCTGCGGGGTTGCCTTTTTAATGGCCTCATAAGAATAAGGGAAATAATGTCCATTTCTATATTCCGCAGGAGAATTGATCAGGACGGCATTTTTCCGCTCTAGTGCATAATATAACTGTTCGTAATCGTGCGGCTTAAGCATCCATCCCCTGTAGATGAACCTTTCAGGCGCTTCGAATGTTGGAATTCGCTTAACTGCCTGGGTTAACTCCCCGTCTAAAACGGACTCCAGCGAGATCAAATGGACATCCATTCCCAATCGTCGGGCACATTTGTATTCCTGTTCATACTCCTGATCTACCGCCTTGCTATTCAAAGGATCAGAGCAAAATAAGATCTTCATCCGGTATCCCCCCACATAACAAAATAATACTAGCCAAATCGTACCATATGTTGGTGTTCCTCAGGGGGAGAAAATTTCATTTTTATGGAAACATATTTTTGTCGACGGCGTTTATATATACAGAAAACTACAAATTTTAGATGAGGTGAAATATGAAAACATTAGACGGCCTCTAGCTTCCCCCTAAGGAGGTTAGAGAGTCAAATGAGCAGAAGTGTAAAAAAATCAACCGTATGGACAGACCACCATACACCCGGTACCCGCTGGAGTAAACGGCAGGCCAACAAAGCGGTGCGACGCTTCACAGACGACGTTCAAAATGGCAAGTGGTATCGAAAATTATTCTGTTCCTGGAATATTTGCGACTACCGTTTCTTCAAAACCAGTCAGCAAGCAATACACGAATGGAAGACATCCCCATGGCTTCGGGGTCGGTTATTAACACAGGCAGAAGTCATTCAACACTGGGAAAAGTTCTATAAAAGAAAATAAGCTCAAGCGTCGGTCAGGGAAGCCCGGCGCTTGAACTTTTATATCCTTTTACAGACGCGGGTCAATCTCCCGCTCCTGCGCAACTTCAAACAGCAAATTGGCCGCGATCTCTTTATAGGCCTCATGCTCAGGCGCAATCTCGTCAAATGGCACCGCCAGCATTCGCATTCCAAGCTGATACTCATTAAGCGAGGTACGAAGCTTTTGACCCACATTCTTTTGCCTCATCAGCTTGCGGTATTTATGCGGGAACTTGTAGTCGTACCCGTAAATGATGGACAAATAATCGGGATTCCGCGCCTTCATATAGGGCACCGTTTTTCCATCCCACATCTCCGGTTTAATCACGACGCCCTCCATATGGTTCTCCATCGTAAGCTTAGAGAAGTAGTAATCCGCTTTCTCCAAGCAGTCCGGCTCGGACAGATCCAGCGTGAGCGCCTCGTCTTCAGACAGAAAACCGTACATGTCAGAGGTCTTCCATTCCGGGACTTGTTCGTTTCCGTCCTCATATGCGATTTTCAGAACGGCAAACGGCTTATACTCCATAGTCTCGTCTTCCGCATACAGCTCCAACTGTCTTCTGTACGTTTGATAGGCCTCCATGTGTTCGGATAAAGGGACATAAGTTTCCCGAATATCATGGACGTACTTATAATTTTGGTACACACTCGGGCCGTACTTGTCGCTTAAAGCGGACTTGGCAGTATGATGCTGGTCTTTTTCAAACCCGCTCGCCTCATATTCGGCAATGAGTTTACTGTAGGCTTCTTCAAAACCGTTTTGCTGCAGGAACGCCAGCTCTGTCTCCAGCGCTTTCTCAATGGGCTTGAACTGTCTGTCGATCAGCCCTTCGCCCAGCGCCTTCCACGGGAGAAGCTCCCCGTCCAAAATCAGCATGGCAATCTTCTGCTCTTCCATATAGTCGCCGAACTTGAGCAGCAGCTTGCCGTAAATTCCGGATAAATCCACATGATTGATCTTGTAGCCGTTACGGCTGACTGCAAAGCATTGCTCCTGATCCTTATGCAAATAAACGTTGCATCTCGAGCCCATATATTTGGGCTGCAGGACAACTTGCCGGACACCGCGTTCCTTGAAATAATCGAGTCCGCGCTTTAAAGACTCCAGTTCATTCGTCTCGTCGTTCTTATCCGCCGGTGACATGGTACCTGAGATGAAATTGATTTTGTTTCGCGAACAATAGTGAAGTCGGCGAATGTCATCTTCCCCAAGGTCTTGAATGGACACCTTTCGCTCTTGCTTGAATAGGATCTGCAGTTCCTCAGCAATCACCGCTTGGCTGGATTTCCGGGACTTCATGAACGGTTTATACGAGATGCTGACGGAGGTCAACAGGTTGCCATATACGCTGCCGGTATCGATATGGATTTTGTTCCTGATCCGGAAAGACTGCTTGGCCGCGACATGTCCGAACACGTGGTAAGGATGATTTTTGACTGCTTCCTCCTGCACAAAAGCAAGCTGCCCCTCCAGCGGCGCTTCCCGGTCGATCCGAAAACTCCTTTGATGCCGGACGGAATTCGCATCCAGCTTACCGATGTACTTATTCCGGCACGGGGCATGAGTGACATAGAAGGATGGCCCCTTCGCCCCCACATACCGATAAAATGGCTGCGAAATCGACGCCAGGTGCTGGAATTTCCCCAGCAAATCCGGATCGCTCAACAATACTTGCGCTGAGTCAAAATATGTATGCAGCAGCTCCTGGTCGACGCCGTTAATTTCGCCCCGCGTATACTTGTAGACAAAGTTTTCGTGATTCCCAAGCACGAAGTAAAAGTGCTCCTGGTTATCATACAGGAACTGAACGATGTCCTTCGTTTGTTTGCCTTTATCAATCCAGTCCCCGACCAGAACAAGCTTAGTTTGCTTCAGCTTCTCCGGCGCAACCAGCTTACCTGCTTCGATCCGGTATCCATAGTCAAGCAGCAGCCCCTTCAAATCATCCACACATTCGTGGACATCGCCAATAATGACGTACTGCTGATCCTGAGGAAGAATGGTCGCTAAGTAAGCATCCAAATCCTCGATGACGATGTTGTATTCAGGATTCGCCTTCCCTTCTTCAGCCAGATAAAAGTCCTTTGCACGCACTTTATGGATCTTGTCGTATCCTTCGCGAGCCAGCGAGCCGAGGACGTCCTTTTTCAGCCGGTTAATGTGGTTCGTGATCAGCTTCTTCGAACGTTCCGACGCATAGTAATCTTCCCGCTTTCGATAATCGAAAACAATGACCTCGAGGTTATAGTTGTTCTGAAACGCAATCTCCTTCACCTTTGCCCGAAAATCCTCAGACAACCCGGTTGTATCAACGACCACAAACTCCGCATTGACCGGAAAAGCCGTCGCCATCTTCAGCCTTTCAAACAACAGGTGAAAAGCCTGCTCACTGGCCTCAAGCATCACTTGGTCATACTTGTCGTATTCATAGCCAAGGATCTCCTGTCGGATCTGGTCGGAGGACAAATATTGAACGTTAGCCCTGACATTCCGGCTACCATCCTCAAAACGCAGCCCCGGAATCAGCACTTCCTTGGCAAACGTCGTTTTGCCGCATTCCGTAGACCCGATCAGCATGAAAACCGTGTGAACCTTCGTTTGGATGTCCATGGGTCAGGCCCCCCTTTTCTTAAGAATAACGCCCTGCGTAGTCTTGATATTGTTGACGCCGTCTCCGACAGCTACAAATTCGGCATGCAGATTCGTTTCCTTAATCACTTCACGCATCCACTGTTGAAAAGATTGTTCCCCCATCTCCCACTTGTGGTCGTCATGCCGGAAATCGCTCAGCTCATAGTAGCGGTTAAAATCGGCGTTAGGCGTCGTAATGATGAACTTGTCAAAATCGACATGCGCGCAGATTTGATGAATCAGCAGCTTGGCCTCATCCTGGCTCATATGTTCAATGACCTCTGTCAAAATCACATCAACCTGCTCCCCGTTATAGCTTTCCAGGAACTGATCGATCGAGCCGAAAGTGACGATATTGTCGATCTCTTTGGCCCCCGCTTTACGCTTTACCTTCTCCAGCAGCTCCCCATTGATATCTACCGCATAGTAACTGCCCTCGATTTCCCCGGCAAAAGGAATCGCATAAAATCCCTCTCCACAGCCCACATCCAAGATCGACTTGTCAAAAGCCAGCGCGCTCCCGATGTAATTCCTCCGCTGCAGCCCCGTCCCCCCGTAAGCGAACTGAATGTCATAACGCTCCGTTTTCTCAAGCTCCGCCTTGTACTTCTGAAACCGATCCCTGGAGGACAAAAAGTTCCGCACAAACAAACTGCGAATATAAAACGGCGCATCAATCACATTCATGCTCTTGATGTACTTATCCAGGATGCTATCCGAGATATCGATATTTTCGTTACCGAACATGGAAAGGAACAAGCACAAAACACTTACGGCATGGAGCAGCTGATACAGGCTCTTCCTCGTCGTAACAGTAAGCGAATAGCTCTTATGAGCCTGATGGGTGATTTCAAACGAGAAATCCTTCAAATGCTTCTCAAAAAACTCAATATACCGAACCAGTTCGATATGGATCATATTGATGAAAAAAGTATGCTCGTAACCCTCCGCGTCGCGTTCGTCCCGTGCCTTAAGCGGTGCAGAGAAGAACTCGTTAATCGCATTCAGCGGAAATAATGGCGTGTTGTACCTCGATACATTCAAATACTCGAAATTCTCCTGCTCATGCTGCTTATAGGAAATCTCATTGTCCGCATCTTTAAAATATACATTAAAAGTCCGCTCATCCGCGTACCAGCCATACGCCATTCCCCTGCGGATTGAGCGAAGCATCATACCTGAACTCGGATTTTTCTTGATCAAAAACGAAAACTGAGGATTGGTGGATCTGACTTGGACAATTGCCATCTCAATCTACTCCTGAACTTCAAATTGGGAACCGTACGGGATAACCTTTACCGGCACTTGTTTATGTAACTTATTGTGGAAAGACCATCGAGGAAAAAGGTCGGATAGGTACAGACTGCTCTACCACTGAGCTATTCCGCTTTTTTCAGCGGAAGTTGGATTCGAACCAACGACACGTCGCGTAATGGGCGAAGTAACCCATCCATGCGCCTCGATGCTCTTGGTCACTTATCGTATTTTCGCTTAGTTATAACCAAACGAACAGGGTGGAAGTATTACGAGGGAGGAAATATGAATCACTCTAGCATCCCATTCCTCCTCTAAATCAGTTCAGGCCAGAAACCAAACCCACCATCTCTGTTGACGGGTTAGTTATTCGCATTAACCAAATCGTGACTATGAAAACAAAGAGCCCACTTATAAAAAGCGGGCCCTTGATGGTTAATTATTATATAGAGTTTCTTTCTGACACTTCCTCAACCTTAATCCCCAAAACAGTACTCCCCAAATCCACATGCTCCCGATCCAGCGTTACCTTGACCTTACCAGTGCGCCGTTTCTCCCGCCAATCTCTAAGTTCTTCATCGCTTTCCAAGCGTAATTCCGCGACTTCCTCAGCTCTACGAAACATGTAATCCGTCGTGTACACAATCCTATGTATCCCGTGCCCCGCAGGAACAATAACGTCCTTCCGTCTATGCCACTCCTCCACCTCAAATACAACGTAGAGCTCATCTGTTGCTCCTCTACTCGAGGGTATCTGCTTAATGGTCGAACGTGGAACTACTTTCCAATCACGAACCTTGCCATACCAGGAAATTCCCGCTTCAGCCCTACCAAATAGATGAATAGACTGGTATAGTGCCACAAATTCTAACCGGGTTAAAATCTTATGATCCGTAATGTTTCGAAGCGGGGTATGATAGAATCCATGCTCAAGTGCGGCATACAGTTGCGTCTTTTTACTAAGCGCACCAACCAAGACATTTTTGCCGGACATCTTGTCTCTGTAATACTCCTTGGTCCCTCTAGGTCTCGTCGATCGCTCATATGCCTTCTCGGGACTATCCATTATAATCTCATCTAAGAACTTTTCCATCAAGCTCGTCGAATTCGGTAAGAATGGAAAAGCCCCGATATTGATCAGCTCAATACTCTTATAGAAACGATGCTCCTGAAACTTCCTCTCATCATGATAAGGAAAGAGAACATACGCCCCAAACATGCTTCGTTCAAATTCTTTCCCTTGCCCCTCCGAGTATACAATGGCATCCCGATACCGATGCATCGTATTAATATCATCTTCTTCTGGTCCCGGCATCCGGTACTTTTCGTAATAAGGAGTACCCTCATAGGCAGGATTGATGCGATACTTAGCATCGAAAATATATTTGTACTCCGCCGCGGCGTCGTTTTTCTTCAAAGTAAGGATATTATCAGGTTTCTGAGCAAGCGTCTGACTCTTATCTCCTGAAGGCAGCGCGTTATAATATAACGTAAAAATCTCGCTATTTAGCGGATTCCTATAAACTATCTTCGCATTCTGCGACTTATCCAACGTGACGAAAAGGCCAGTATGATTTACCTTAATAATGTCTTGCTTCAGCAACTCATACTTTTTTCTTAGAAGATGATGAATCTTCAGAAAGCACCAATACTCATACAACTGAGCTAAGTCCTTCATTGATAGGCGGAACAGATCATTTTGAATCGACAAACCCTTTAATAGCACTAAATAATACCGATATACTTCGCGATATCCCGTAGCCATCTGCAAAACTAGAGATATCGATAGTTGTCTCATCTCGCCAACATTCAGAAAATCGTACTGCAACAAACGCTGGAGCTGGCCTTGCATGAGATTCAGCTTTTTGGTTAACAGTGGATCTGCTACCCGACTCATTTTCGCTAAACGAATCTTTATCTCTTTTAACTTCTGTTGGATGCGTAGAAGCACCCATTTTACGAAACGATTTTCGGCAGTATCATAATTGACATGACGCCTGGTTTCCAGCAAGTAGCTAGGAATAAAACGTCGTCCCTCTACCTCGACTACCCCATTCTTCCGATCCTCAAACAATAAATGGGGCCGCTTAGCCAAATAAGAAATATTCTCTTTTCCAGCTTTCTTTACTCGTGCAGCTTCAATTAATCGATTTTCCACTTGTAACTTGGAATGGGGCGACAACTTAATCCGCTCAACCGCTTGAACTAGCTGTATAAACACATGTTGCAGAATCGTAAAAAACTCTGTCAAACTCTGATGACTTGTTTCCTTCAATCCTGTAAGATTATAGGTCTTCCGTAAAAAATCAAACGATAGATTGTAAATCTGCTCGTTCACATCATTCAAAATCATTTGGTAGTCTTGCTTGTAATCCATTTTTGACGGAAAAATTTCTAGTTGTAGACGAAAAATGGCCTCTCCATTTAACCGAATTTCAAGCTCCGATAGTCCAACCTCATTTTGAAAATGGAGAACGCCTGATAAAATCATCTTCCCTAGTGGCTTAACAGCCTGCCTAAGTAGAACATTATCGTGATGGAAAGATAAGGAGATATTCGCCACCTTCTTTTCAATAACCAGTTCATACGATTGCGTCTCAAAAAAGCACGGAGTACACGTATCCCCCTGATTCCAGTCAACCATTCCCCCATGCTCACGAGAGAAAACAGAAATCGACTCTAGTTCAAGGGAATCCATAAGAGATGCAGCATGAAAATGAGCATCGATCCACTCTTCATTTACACCCCGATGGAGTTGTAAAGTTTCCACTGTAGGGTGAAACGGCTTCCCCTGAATATAGAGATTGAACAGATTCGTCTCAATGCGAAGTAATTCCGTACTCTGATTAAGAGAGCCAGTATGAGGTAAAGCCATCTTCTTCTAACCTCCGTAACATGAAGGCAATTTTCCGAGCGCTTTGCGGATATTTAGAGGCTGCGAGTTGATCCAGCGCAAAATAAAGTTCGGATGCATCTTCCATGTAATCCTGAATCCGCAAAGTACGATTCTGAGCCACTTGCATCAATTGAAGCAAGGCTTTTTTCACAGATGGACTACTTCCTTGAATCCGAGGCAAGATCTTCTGTAACAATTGCAAATCAAACGCCGTTTCCTTACTTAATAACTCAAAACGCTCGTTATAAATCATGTAAAAACAAATCGCATCCCGAATTCGAAAACCTACATGCGAATGAATTTGCTCCAAAATCCCATTGATTTTAACTAAAATGTCCGTCGTCTCTTCCGTCAATTGCTTATAATCGCGATATACATCGACCAATTGCAAATATTCACTTCTCAGCAACGAATTAAGCGGCGGCGAAACATGGGGAGCATCAGACGACCCATTGAGATCAGGGTACTGCCCGAGGTCAATGTAGTTGAATTCGATCGTATTGGCGCGGTCCAATACTTTTTTGCTAAAAGGATGCGTCGTCTCATCCATATTCACCGTTCCAACAATATACACATTGTCTGTGAGATGGAGATTACCATACACTTGTTTATCCTGCTCAGATTGCAATGAATCCTTATGTAAAAGAGGTGTAGTTACAATCCGATCGTTACGCCATTCTTGCGTCTCAAGTATACTTAATAAATCACTAAAGTAATGTTCCACGCGAGCCAAATTCATTTCATCCAAGCATATAAAATAAGGCTTATGCCGATTGCTTGCTTTTGAAGCTTCCACCAACACTTCCGTTAATTTCCCGGGTCGGAAAGCACCCGACAAATCCTTATACCCCAAAAGATCCGATGGGTCGCTCCAGTCTGGCCGAACGGGAATCAACGTAAATTGGCCATTATTTGCAGTCGCTCCCACCGCTTCAGCAAAAAGCTTCACCAGCTTTGTTTTCCCCGTACCAGAAACCCCTGCCAAAATAACAAAAGGCTTAGATTTCAAAGACAAATAGAAGTTCTCAATCCAATGATCCGGGTACATAAAGCCTTTACTGACAATGAAATTCTTAATGGCTGCTACCCGTTCGCTAACAGTTAGTGAGTCCACAAGAGGTATCTCCTCCCATTGCATATACGTATACAGGTGCCCTGACTTTGAAATGAATTCTAGAAGCTCTAGCCAGTTGAGCATAAAAGTCGATTTATGCCTCTGAGTAACCTCCACCCAAGCCTGTTGCGTACCTAGCGCTTCGATAAATCGAGGGATGAAATCATCTAGTGTAAAAGTGCCCAGCTCCTGACAGATTTCGATTGCTTTATTGATACTTCGGACAAGTGGCGTTTGTCCTTCCGTGTTGTTGAGCTGAGTTCTAATTAGCCTGATTTGCGTATCGCTCAATACCCAAATATTTTCGTCAAAATGATTAGCATACTCCTGACCTAGGTAGGTTAATGAAAATTGATTCTCGTTTATAGACAAAAGGCCAAGCTCTTGAAACGCCCGTCCCAGATGTCTGATCCTCTCCTTCGGATGCTTCACATCATCTCCAGAGAGAAGGACAGTGCCTTGGTTTGAGATTAAATCAGTCAATGAAATATTATCCGGGCCTTGATCATGCAAATATTTGATAATACCGTGTCCAGCGTATAGGTGGCTGATTGTATAATTGAAACTAACTAATGATTGAGGATCGTATAGCGGACTCAATACTTTTCCGACGTATTCGTTATAATTCTTTACAGCATTATTTAAGTCTAAGATGAGCTCATTATCATCAGGAATTTGTCCCACGTCATAACGGTAATAAGCAACCGTGGATACCTGATAATCTTGGCCTAATCCGCCGGACGTTAGGTAGATTGCGTCGTCTTTTGCCATTCCTTCTAGGGGGAGAAGATCTCGGATTTCTTGCACCTTTTGTTTGAAGTATTCGTAGGCTGTTGTCTTGCCCATGTTCTCAACGGGTATAGTTACCCCTTGCATAAACGTGAGGTAAATTGATTGCATATCTTCAGCGAAAAGGTAAACTAAATACTCACCTTGACGAGTTGTCTCGGTTATTCGCTTATCCATAATGGCAATCCACGGAATAGTAGCCCAATTGCCCTGTCCAACTGATCCTGCGATCTTCAAATTGGAATGGATGAAAGGCAACTTTTTGAGCTCATTTGGAATCTCTTGGCGAACGAGATTACCGAGTCTATGACCTGCGAGATTCTCCCTTTTAGCTTGAGTATAGGTTAATAAGATGTCTGATAAAACTTCTTTCAAAGAGAATCCCGTACTGTGCTGGTTGTAGTAGTACTCTAACTCTCTTTGGGCATAATCATAGAGTTCACCTAGAACTTCTTCTGGCCATTTGGCGTATAAGTCTTCCTTGAATCCGATTGTTTGTTGTTCAGAATTATGATCCAAAATGGAGCTTAGTGCTGAGATAGGGGTACTGATAACGGAATTCAGATTACTTATGCTCATGGATTCCCAGCGAGCTCCGGCTTTCTCAGGTGGTTGATCGACAGGTAAACCGCTTGCTTCTCTTTCTTGGAGCAATGCTAGGAAGCGTGTTTTTACTTTGAGTAGTGAAACAGTTTGCCGACCTACTTCTTGCATCTCAGTTAAAAGTGCTAGTATGAGCACCATTTTGTAAGATTTTTGTTTATTGGAAAATATATTGGTTAGCTCTGATGGAAGTGTCACTTTATCACCTTTATTTTTTATACAAGATATATGACAATCGTCCAATGCATTCGACAAAATGGTAGTACATCCCTGCTTTTTACAGCAACCAAGTACAACTTAACAAAAAAACGCTAATGCAATAACATTAGCGACTAAAAGCTATTCTCTATCACTACTCGTTTGGTAAATTTCGGACTCTTCTGCGGCAATGGACGAATTATTAAAACTTGATACATATGAAAAATAGGTTGGTTTCTGCGTTTTATTCATTCTCTCAGTTAAATAATATTTAAGATAAGGATCTACACAGTAAATGTAGCACCCCTTCATCCCCCTGGTCATCAATGTTCGATAAGTATTTCTAATAATTTGGTCTGCTATCTGAAGGGCTTCATCCTTATTCTTTTTATATAAAGATTTAAAACCAGATAGTGACTTATCTGTACTTGCACGTTTAAAAGGATCTGTTACAATTCTTCCTTTTTCATATCGCAAATCTCCACCAATAATAATACCTTGAAAATTTCACTCTGAAGCTCATTCGGATCATCGAATATCTTAAGGTCATATTCAAAATCGAATCCATGCTTCATCCAATCCGACAAAGGCTGCTGTGGCAAGATAATCTCCACCCAAGGTAGATTGCTTTTGACCATAGCTTGGGAAAGGACAAGTCGGCAAGCTGACTACAGGAAGATTGTTTTTTAAACAAAAAATTTCGCACTAAAGAGAATGCTTGCGGATTGCTGCTACAATAGAATCTGTATTCCATCTTACCATTTCTTTAGCAACATTCTGTACCTCTGAAGGTACTCTCTCTGCCCCCCAAGGAATAACCCCTACAATAGGTTTATTGTATTTTTGAGCTAATTCAATCTCCTTTTGAATCCAGTATTTATAATTTACATACATTCCTGAAATCACTAGAACACAGTTAACAGGCTTAATTTGTCTATCAAGAGCATCTGTAAGTTGTTTTTTCCCTGCATCTGTATTAGGATCTATCACGGGGTCATGCTCCGGTACTGAGTAGTTTCTCCACTTAAAATTATTCGCACCATTTAAGAGATTAACTAGACCGTTATAATCATCCCCATATTTCCAAGCATGACTAATAAATAAATCATAGGTTTTTAAGATTGGCATCTAACTCATTCCTCCACATATAATAGTTTTAATATTTCATTGCATTCATTGTTAAGCCCTTGCAACACAGAATAAAGCATTACTTGCTCATAGGTCGCTTTTCTCTCGAAATAATCAGGTTTATGTCTTTCAACAGCTTCTTTCATCTTAATATGTGCTTCTTCAAAATCATCCTCCAATAACTCACATTCTGCAAGTGTACAGTCTAGCCACCAATTCCCTCCAGCTGTATTGCCCCATGAATCACATATATATCTTGCCAATTTGTTCCCTTTACCCATGTCTTGTCCACCAATAATCTTGTAAAGATATGCTGTATTGATAGCAGGATAATAATCTTCGATGTTCAATCTAAATGCTTCAATATAAATACTCTTTGCACGAATTAACAACTCTAGATTAATTTGATTCTTTCTAAGGAGTTCTCCATTTTTAAAAGTAGCCCTTCGTTTATATTGTGCAGCAAGCATTGACAAGGTGTCAGAATCCTGTAAACCAGACTGCCATAACCCGTATACCAGATCTGCGGCACTTTCAAAATCGCCATTTCTCGTTAAACAATTTGCCTTTAACTTAATTAAACTTTGCTTGTATTTATAAGGATATACTCTAATGCTGTCAACTTCCATATAACAACCTTCTGCAGCCTCAATGTATCCTAATGCCTCGCTATATAAGCCAAACTTCTTACATAGTTGTGCCAACTGAAAAATGAACTCACCCGATTTCCCTTCAACTGTTTCATTTTCCAAGAGCCCCTTAAACACTTTAGCGTTAGGAGCCTTGATGAAAAATTCAATGGTATCCTTTTCTTCTTTTAACATTGCAGGTGCATCTGGTAACGCCAACGATAAATCTTGCTTTAATATTTTATCGATTATTCTAGGCTTTTCAGTATTTCTATATAAACGATAGAGCTCACGCTCTCCAAAATTTTTAGCCAGCGGTATTATTCCTAATTCATCAAACTTAACATGGTTTAGAGCTTCTGGTAATGCTTCAATCGCATCTTTAAATTGTTTAGTGACGAATACTTCCCCAGCTCTAGTGATCGGCTCAATCCTTGCAGTAGCATTTATATTTGAACCAAGCATGTTTACCCCACCCAATATAGGGTCTTCAAATGTATCGAACTCTCCAAAATGTCCTGCAATTCTTGGCAAAACACTTTTGGGTTGAAAAGTATTATTACTTGCATCAAGGAAAAAATCCCTGTAATCCAGCATCATATCAACTGCATCTTTTCCATCCTCAAAAATTGCAACAATAGCATCACCCCAGGTATTCCAAATCTTAGATTTATCTCTATAAGTATGTATCTTTTCAAAAAGTCTTGGTAATACATCTTTATAAAAAAGCCTAATTTCAGGGGGGGATAATTTGGAAAAGCCTTTCAAGTCTGAAAATATGATATAACCATTCACGAAATACTCCTCCTTATGATAAAGCATTGCATTTTTGTGCAATTAGAGATAAGAGCTCATTTTTTTCATTATAGTAGTCGTATAGCTTTGTTATCCCATCGAATATATTCGAATTGTAAAACGTATCCAAGCCTATGTTGACGTATACAATATCTTTTACACCGTTTGTTCTTTTGGCATTTACAAAATAATTTAATTCAGACTCTGGCCAACCCGTTTCAGGGTTAATGAAATTATTGGATAAAAAAACAATGCACAAATTTGACTTTTTAAGCCCTTCATCAATTTTTTTTACAATACTATCTCCAGCTTGAATCTCATACTCAGCATAGAAACATGGTATCTCAATTTTCTGAAAATCCTCAAAGATTTCATTGACTATGAGTCTATCCTTTCCAGAATAACATAGAAACACTGTATACTTTGTTGAGACTGCTCCAAGTGGCCAGATCACTTCCATTGTAGCTTTATCAGGAAAATCAAAGATATCACTTTTTTCCGGCACAATAATTTGTTCCAAAATTGCCGCGTCAGTTATTTCTAACCCTAGGTATCCTTTCTCTTCTATGTCGAAAACAACATCTCCAAAATACTCCTTTAATCTCCTTCTGTCTTGGGAGTAATTATTTTGTATCCAAACTTCAATATCATCTATAGTTAACATACAATCTATGTATAAAAACAATTCTAAATTATATGGATTATTGTTTATAATTATTATAATTCTAGAGACTCTAGTATCAAATTCTTTTAAGAAGTCATTTATAAACTTCACTTCCGACATTCTATTACCATAGCTTAATTGAAACAGATAAGACTTTTGTAATCCGTTCTTTTTAATAAAATTGAATTTTTTGACTAATTGTACAAGAGTTCTATACATAATTTATAGTTGCCTTTCTTAATATCGATAATAATTCCTGCATTCCCTTCTCTGTATACTCAATAAATCGGTATTCCTGGAGCAAAGATGGTAATTTACTACGTGTTACGTCAATATTTACACATATTAAATTTGAGATTCCAGAACTCACTCTCTTTTGAATAAAATAATTCATTTCCGCGTGTGTCCATCCAGAGGTAGAGTTAAGAAAATTATTCGAAATAAACAGTATACCTAAATGTGATTTATCAAGTCCCTCATTAATTTTTTGCACGAAATCATCATTTCCATTAATCTCAAATTTATCGTACCAAACATTCAAGCCCAGATTAGTAATTCGACTATAAATACTATCTACTATTTTTTTATCTCTGCTAGAGTGGCTCAAGAATACTGTCGGCTTATCCGATAACCCCCCCTTCATTATTTGATTATACTTGCTTTCTTCTGGAAATAGGAAATTACCACCTTCAATAAAGAAAAGATCTAAAAGAAAACCTTCTTCCATTCCACTCATCCCCGTATAAGATCTACTTCCCATTGAATTTAGTATATCCCCCAGAAAAAAATTGAATTTTCTTTCCTTTTCTTTATAATTAGTGTTCAACCATTCCTCGAACTCTTGTGTATCACCGTAAAAATTCAAATAAAAATAAAACTCAAAATGATAAGGATTATTGTTTACCCATAACCCTGTTCCAACAAGTTTACTAGGTTCATATCTATTTAAAACATCAAATATAAACTTTTTTTCAGTCATTCTTCTGCCGTAATCAAGCGTAAATAAATAGGATTTATGCTTCTCCTTCTTGTATTCTTCCAAGTGTTTTCCTCCAAACTATCTCTATTTAATTAAGTAAAGTAAAGTAAAGTAACCGTGTGTATTAATTAAAGCACTAGGAAGACTCTCACCTTCTTCGTGATTGGTCCAAACCACTCCAGAACACTGAACCAATTTAACACCGATATCAAAACCTATCCATTGAGATATTTGAAATTTATAAAGGTCTTCGTTTACTTCTTTAATGAAGGCTTCAGGATAAATGTGTCATGAACAAATATTGGAAGTGAAATTTCTATTGTACTGGTCTGTCTTTCTTCATAGGAAATTACAATCCTATTTGTTCCATAAAGGTTACTCATAATCTATTATGTTCCCATCTATCATACCACAAATTTTGGAAATACGCAGATATAACTGTCGATTTTTACGACCCTAAACTTACATCTTTCGGCAATAATCGATCCTAACAGAACCTTAAAAATAAAATCCCCAAACATTGTTCGATTAGGTTCAAAATATTGTTTATAGATACTGTAGTACTAATTACTTCTTCGCAAGCATACTCATCATTCTACATTACCCAGTACATCAATCCAACCGCTTTTAGCGAACCAGCCAAATCTCATTTCGAACCATTAAAATGACTGCCACCACATGGTTCGTCTTCGAGTGGCAATCCCGTTGCGCAGTTTTGAGGTAACTCCATTTTGACACCACTTTGTATAATAAATAAAATTATAATTAAACTGAATCAATCTAATGTTATAGCAAAGAAGTGTTATTTATGGTTAGAAAAACATATTCTACAAAGTTCTATTCGAGAGGAAACTGAAGATATGAACAAACCAACAATTTTTTTTAGTCATTCTAGCAAGGACAAAGATTTGATGCTATCGGTTAAAAATAAATTAGATTCTTTTACTGGCGGTGTACTGGATATTTTTCTGTCAAGCGACGGTCAAAGCATTCCGTTCGGAAGTAATTGGGTTCACAAAATAGAGGATGGCCTTAAACGGTCCTCTATAATGTTTGTTTTTGTAACACCAAATTCAATTGCTTCAAATTGGATCTATTTCGAAGCAGGATTTGCATATTCGAAAAGTATAGAAGTTATTCCAGTAGGTATTGGGATTGACATAGCTTTATTAAAAGCGCCGTTAAATTTGCTTCAAGGTTTTAACATAAATTCGGATGATGGACTGAATAATTTCATTACTGTGATAAACAAAAAATTTGACTTTCACTTCGAGGAGAAATTTTCAAATAATGATTATGCGAGTATTATCACTCATCAAAATGATTCTTTGAAGAATCTTGATTTAGGGCATATTTTTGATTCTATAGATTATGAGCTACTTGCAGAGTATGGGGATGGAAAAGACGGTAAAATCACATATAACATAGAAAAATTTTTTGAGAATACAATGAACTACCTTGCTAAGCACAGTATAAAATATTCTTATCAATTTTCTCAAAGCCAAAAAGTTATTTTAGTTTATGGGATAAAAATACTCTATAAAATTGGAAAGAAACAGGATGAGAAGGGTTCTGTCTCGCAAAGCGATTTGGATAAAATCACCTTTATAATTTCACCTTATAATTTTGAAAAATCATTTAACTTATTTGCTCAACTAGCTCGATTAATTGATGAAAAAGAGTGGTTTCATCTCAGATTCAGTTTAAAAAGTGGATATATCTATATAACACGACAAGAACACCTAGCATCCGTTATGTCTATGTATCCAGATAAATTTGGTTTTTCTGAAAATAGTATTGGACGTTTTTCTTATGGAGAAAAAGATATTAAGTTCTCTATATATAATCAAAACAGGTGGACATCACAAAAAACTGAACACTATGTCCTTAATCTATCATTTATTCCACAAAGTATTACCTATCAGGATATTCAGGATTTTATCTGCTCTCTAGTAGATAAAGAAGTTATCTCCAAAGTATAGTTCAATCGGGGTTGTCCGGTTCATTTCGTGACATCGGGGACTGTCCCTTCCCCGGGTGCATACGACCAAGTTGAGCCTCTCCAGCAGTGAATTGCATGCGCTCGAAGAAAACAACCCGCCCGATGTACATAGCTATGAAACTGGATGCCAGTGAATCTAATGCAATTAAAAGTAAATTCGGAGAAGGCAAGCGCAGGTACAAGCTTAACCGTATTCGAAAGCGCCATGCACAAACAAGCATGTCCTTCATCAACGATGTCTGGTCGGCCTCCCTCTACCAATTGACTAATACAAATGTAATATTGAAACTAAGGCATCAGCTTTTCCTCGATTCCCTGAAGGTCATCGAGAAATATATTATCAAGCATCGTCAACCTATATGCGCCAATATGGAAAAGATCCCCAACGGGAGATGGTTCCAGCCCTTTTATAGCGCCGATCATCAACGGGACGTTCAGTATAAGGAAGGACTTTTGGCATTGTGGGAGACCTTTTTTATCTGCTTCCCGGTGGTCACGACAACGTTGCATTCTTTCCGGGAAGACACGTTCCAGCTTCTCCCCGCCTTTTTGGATACACTGTTTGTTGATGAAGCCGGGCAAATTCTTCCTCACTACCTTTGCGCTCCGCTCTATCGCGCTCGAAGAGCCATTGTCGTAGGCGATGTTGAACAATTGGAGCCTGTCCGTACCGTGAGGCTGGATCTAATTAATAGCTATACAAATATTTCGGAAGCCCTGCACTCGTCGGTTTGCGTGGAGAGCAACAGCGTTCAACATTATGTAGACCGTCATGCCGATTGGTTTGAAATCTTCAAGGGTCAACGGGTTGGACTGTTTTTAACTGAGCATAGACGTTGCGAAGCTGCTATCATGCGCTTCTCGAACTATTACGTTTATGACAATAAGCTTATCATCACGAACCAGGACAATCACGACAAACTGTTCGGGCGCAACATGCTGGCGTTTGATGTGCGAGGAGCAAATAAAGGGAATGCAAATGAGACGGAGATTCAATTCTGCCGTCGACTAGTTGACAAATACAAGGAAGTATACGGTTCCGATATCGTGGCAGAGATCGCGATTATTGCACCGTTCTATAGGCAGGTGGAAGAACTAACCCGGGCGATTCCAGAAGTTAAATCCGGGACTGTTCATTCTTTTCAAGGCCAAGAACGAAAAATCATTTTGTTTACATCCGTTATTGATTCATATCTCGGGAAACAATCCGGTCTGGGTTCATTCATCGGCGGTAAGAGCAATATGCTCAAAGTAGCATTTTCCAGAGCGAAAGAACAATTTGTTTGGATTGGCAACCTGGATGTCATGCGCAATTTAAAGCAAGACAACTTCCTGCATAAGCTCTTCAAAATTACGTTAGAAGTAGGAGCATGCTTTAGTCCATACGACAGCGATAATATTAGAAGTCATTTTAAGGAAAGTTACGATGCAGAGGTTTACCGATTGTACGCGGATCCTGTCAAAGGAGGTCCGTCATCGAGTCCATTTCAAAACTATTTGAAAGAACATTTTCCAACCGGAATTATTCTTAAGCCCGCCCAACATCATACGCTGTTGCTTCGAGCTATACAACTGGCATCAAAGAGTATTCGGATTCTCTCTCCATGGATGCTGCACACTGTGGTAGATGAGCCGTTCCGTCATTCTCTTCAACAATCTATTGACCGCGGAGTGGACATCCGAATTGGTTTTGGTTACAAGCCATCTAAATTTACTTTGGCGGATATTGATAAAATCGTGCAGTTGGACAACTTCGGAGGCGAATTAGAGAAAACCCGTGAAGCCATCGAAGAGCTGTTCAGAATGCTGCAAGATCGATTAGCTTATGTTCCGCCCATCCACAGCAAAATCCTGCTCGTCGATAACCAGTTTCTTTTTATCGGATCGCATAATTGGTTATCCAATAAAGGCAGGCAAAACCGGGATGAAATCAGCTGTCTGTTAATGAAACAGGAGTCCATAGAGTATGTTCAGAAGCAATACTTGGAGCCTTTGTTGAATAAGAGCTTTCGGGAAGTTGGAGAGCCAAGCTTTTCTGGTTAAGCATACTTTTATAGAGTTAGCATAAACGATAAGCTAGTTTATTGGTCTCCCCAATGGCTATGCCCCTTTAGGGGAGACCTCTCCCAATGAGCTTCGTTTCCGATTGAAGCTTGGAGCCAAGATACCAGAAGCCGGGCGCTTATATGAAAAAATTCCTGCACGATGAAGCTTCCATGCTAGTAGGTGCAAGAGAAGAAGTAGAAACGGTATGTGACACAAAAAAGCGATTGAAGTAGCTAAAAAGTTGCTGAGCGTTTAAAAATGAATAAGAGGAAAGTATGTTGGAGATTTTTTAAATTTTCTTTGCTCGTAGTTTTTTCGGTATGAGCGGATATTCCGACCCATATTCCAAAGAAGCAAGAAAAATTTGATATTGAGCGATGCTCACTTTTTCTGACAAACTTATCTGCTCCCGATCGCAAAAATATTTGTAATAACGAATAGACTCCTTACTTCTACCTTGTTTAAATAACATTTCGCCTAGATCAAATAAGAAAGATGGAGTTTCAGAGTCATCCAAGAAAGAATCAAGTTCTCCTTTTTTACACCCTCCAGCATAGCTCTCTCCTTAGCATACAATCGCTAAAAATCCCCATTAAAACTTTGACATAGTAGGAATTTACTATATAATTTTACGACAGTTAACAATAATTATCCATTGGTTAATTTATGTAAAATGATTGCGCTTTTTCCGAAAGGATTTGTATGAAATTGGTAAATTATACCCATTTTTGTACTTAATCAATTAAGTACCTTTTCCCTAGTGAAATTCCTTGTTGCATGTGTCATACTAAATTATAAGAAGTTGGCGCGTCACTTCTCCAAATGCCTCGAATTAATTACTCTTTGTTTAAGTTTACCTATTTAACATAATGGAGAAGTAACTCTGAGACCCCACTTACCTATTTTCACTCCTTTGTTATCTTCTTAAAAATTTCGTAATATTCTTCACTCGATTTCTATTGCTTATTACCGATAGTTAACGTGTTAATCCAAGGAGGAAAATACAGGTGAGAAAGTTAAAAATCATTACATTGACTGCTTTATCAGCAACATTATTATTAACCGCACCTTTGCAATTGACAGCAAATGCAACTGAAAGTTCTTCTAAAGTGAACAACCAAGAAGCAATTCCACGCCTTGCTCCTGTCAATCCTTATGCAGACTTTTGGTGGGGTTTTCCTCTCACTGGAAGCGAACAAACGATTACATCTGATTTCGGTTTGCGACCCGGCGAATTTCATAAAGGCATTGATCTTAGAGCGAATTTCATCAAAATATACGCCGTACAAAATGGGACTATTCTGTCCTCGGGTGATTGGGGCAATGGAAATGGCGGTAAATATATTGCACTAGAATCTGACGATGCAGACCCTGACACGGGGAAGAAGCTTATAGTCAGATATCTACATCTGAGTAAGCAAGATGTAACTAAAGGTCGAGTTACCAAGGATCAAAACATTGGCGTGTCAGGTAACTCAGGGGGAGTAGCAGCTCACCTACACTTTGATGTCAATAATGCAGGAAAGTATTCTGGATTGACGCAAAGTGATATGATTGACCCGAAAATTTTCTATCCATCTCCTCGTATAAAATTTACTTATGTTAATTCCCTTCTGTCCAATACAGATTCAATATCCGGGGAATCTATTGAATATGACAATCCAGAATACTTCTTTGATAACGCTCTAATAGATTTTGTTGGAAGAAACGCATTTGATCAATGGAAAAAATCTACTTCTGAAAAGGATGCTACGGTAAGTGCTTTCAAAAAACATTTTAAAATCAGTGATAAAAAAGAAAAGGAACTAAAGGAAGCATATTATAAATTACAATAGTTTCAACAGCACCAGTAAACACCTCTGTTTACTGGTGTATCTCTGTTTATAACGAAAGGTGTGGTTTTATGATGATTTTAAGAAGAACAATCCCTGTAATGATGTTAAGTTTCACATTGCTAGTCGGTTGTGAGCAAAGAAGTGTATCCGTGGAAAGCAAGTCTGTCACTGACCAAAATTATGAAAAACAATTACAAAACGCAAAGAATCAGTTAGAAGTAGCAAAAAAAATGGTTCCTTCTGAGCCTATAGTATCCTTGTCAACAGTAACTCAAATACTAACCGAATATTACCCGATGCTTTTTAAACAGAAAGATGCGGAATCATTATGGGAATATTACGCGCGTATGACATGGCATACCACAGATAAAAGCAAAGAAAACCTAAAGAAAAATATAGATAAACATGTGGACTATTTAAAAATAAAAAAAATGTATGAAGACAAGATGCTTCCATTACAATCTGACGACCCTTATCCGACATGTAGGATAACCGAAATGAATATAAGTTACCAAAAAGGAAAGAAAGGGGGAGAGGGGGCTTATAAGGTACACACTGTTTATGAATTATATAAGAAAGATCAGACAATAAAATTTCCAGTGGAACTAACAATACCAGAAAACGATGAATTTTTCAGCAGTTTGTTCGCATCTGGTGATGAGAAGGAACCACATGATTACGGAGTACCTTCCGATGAGTTGAGTAAAGCGCGAAGAGAATTTATGAACTTATTAATTGGCACAAGAGCTAGGACGCTCACAGTGGAAGAAAATAAAATTTTATTGGAATAGCTCTCGCAAACGGAATGGTTTGATAATTAAATTTTGCATTATTAAAGTTGAAATCGTGGGTGCTTACAATACTCACGATTTTTCACCTTTAGGGAGCTAATAAAATAACGATGATGAGTTCAAGTATCAACAATAACAACTGGGGACGTAATAACTCACGTCCCCAACACTACAGGCCTCTCACTCGACACCCTTATAAATCAACTGACAAACACTTTCCACGTGAACGGTATGCGGGAACATATCCACCGGCTGGACCTCCGCGACGGTGTAGCCGCCGTCCTCGAGCACGCGCAGGTCGCGGGCTAGTGTCGATGCACTGCACGACACGTAGACGACGCGCCGCGGCCGCAGCTCGAGGATCGTTGCGAGCAGCGCGGGGTCGCAGCCTTTGCGCGGCGGGTCAACGACGATCACGTCAGGGCGGACACCCTGACGTGTCCATTCGGGCAGGACGACTTCGGCCGGTCCTGCCTGGAAGTGCACGTTCGACATGCCGTTGAGCTCGGCATTCTTACGTGCATCGGAGATCGCCTCTTCGACGATCTCGACGCCGTACACCTGTCCCGCGCGCTGCGCCAGGAACAGGGAGATCGTGCCGATGCCGCAATAGGCATCGACGACTGTCTCGCCGCCGGTCAATGCGGCGTATTCCAAAGCTTTCCCGTACAGCACTTCCGTTTGTACGGGGTTGACTTGAAAGAACGATCGTGCGGAAATGGCAAATTTCACGTCGCCGATGTAGTCGTAGATGACCTCGCTGCCCCACAGGACGCGGGTTTCATCCCCAAAAATAACGTTCGTCCGCTTCGTATTGACGTTATGACAAATGCTTGCAACGCCGGGCACGGCCGCCCGGATGCCGGCCACCCATTCGTCCGCGCGAGGAATTTCAAAACCATTGGTCACCAAAACGACCATGATCTCGCCCGTGCGGTAGCCGACTTTCACGACGACGTGGCGAAGTAGTCCGGCGTGCAGTTCTTCCCGATAGGCGCTAATTCCAAGCCGCGTCCCGATTTCTTTCACGCGGGCAACGACTTCGTCGTTAGCCTCATGCTGGATCAGGCATGTATCCATATCGATAATGCGATGGCTGCCCTGCGCGTAAAACCCGCCGACCAAGCCGCCCTGCTCTTCGCCGAAAGGAACCTGTGCTTTGTTCCGGTAGCGCCACGGGTTTTTCATGCCGATCGTCGGATGGACGATAACGCCCTGCTCCGCACGCCGGCTCGCCGCGGAAACGCCCTCGTTCGAGCCCGCGTCCGCACCGGAATCGGCGGCCTTGCCTTCCCGCTCCGGTACCGGAGCTTTGCCGGTCGCCCGCTCCAGACCGGCGGCCTCGTCCGCCCGCTCCGAACCCGCGGCTTCGCCGATCGGCGGCTCGCCCAACACCTGCAGCTTGCCGATGCGCTGCAGGTTGTCCACAACCTGCCGGCGCTTGACGCGCAGCTGCGCCTCGTAGCTCAAGTGCTGCAGTTGGCAGCCGCCGCACTGGTCGTAAATGCCGCAGTCCGGCCGCACCCGATCCGGACTTTCCTCCAGCACCTGCAGCAGCGAGGCGTAGCCGTACTGCTTCTTCAGGTGCTCGACTCGCACCAGCGCGCGCTCACCCGGGAGGGCGCCGCCGACAAAAAGGGTAAAGCCGTTCACACGGCCTACCCCTTCCCCGTCATGGCTGATCCCGATGATCTCAGCCTCATATTGCTGCCCTTTTTGCACGGGCAGATCCGTCGCCGCGGCGCGTTTGCCTGCGCCCGGCCCGCGGCCTGCAGCAGCCGTCCCGCCGCGATTTTTATGTTTACCGGTATTTTTTTTAACAGTCATAATACCCTCGCTTTTATACCCGTCACCGCCCGCTCCAGACCTGCGCCATGCTCAACATGGGCGAAATGTGGCGGATTGCGGTGTCTATGAATTTTACCCTGTACCAGGAATCCGGCGGAACGCCGCGTACATCGTCGGCACACGGTACTTAAATGCCGCCAGGCAAGCACGCACCTCTCCACGCGCACGTTGCAGCGCTGCACGGCGGGCCTCCCCTACTCTCTCACATCGCCATGCTCGACGTCCTCGTCGGTTTGACCGATTCCTTTCAATTGAAACGGCGCGGTCAGCGTGTTGAGCAGCGTCTTTTTGTAGATCGACTGGCCGGATTCATCGACGATGATTTGCAGGTGGCTTTTCAGATTGGTCATGACGCACGGCAGCGTGCCGCCGAACTCCCCGTCCAGGTTAAGCTGGACGTAGTCCGGCGAATTGATTTCGATATGGCTCGTCTGAAAATAGATCACGTTCGGATCGCTCAAATGTTCGCCCCGCAGCGCCAGCGTCACGACGCGGATGAATTCGGCGAGATTGCATTTGCGCAAAATGATGACATCGAACAGGCCGTCGTTCAGGCTGGCGTCGGGCGACAGCTTTTCAAAGCCGCCGACAGAGTTGCTGTTAGCGACAAGGAACATCATTGCTTCCTCGTGCAGCTCGGTTTCGCCTGTTTTGACAAACAGCTCGATAGGCCGCAGTCTGGGCAGCTTTTCGAGTCCTTTCATATAATAAGCGAGCTGGCCGATCATCGTTTTCAGCTTGCTGGGCACTTCGTAAGTCAGTTCCGTCAGGGAGCCTCCCCCTGCGATGTTGATAAAATAGCGGTTGTTGATCTTGCCTACGTCAATGTCCCGCGTGTACTGCCTGACGATCAGGTCGCACGCTTGTTCCCAGTTTTTGGGGATATTCAGCGCTCTGGCAAAATCGTTTGTCGTCCCGAGCGGCAAAATGCCGAGGGCGGGCCGATGGTTTTTCTCGGCCATTCCGCTTACGACCTCGCACAGCGTGCCGTCCCCGCCCGCCGCGATGATGACGTCGAAGCCGCGGGCTACCGCCTCGGCGGCCGCCAGTGTCGCATCGCCTTCGCCGATCGTCGCGTGCGTCGAGGTTTCAAGCCCTCCGCGCTCCAACCGCTGAAGGATTTCCGGCAGCCGTTTTCGCATTTCCTCGCGTCCGGAAGTCGGATTATAGATCAGTCTTGCCCTTTTAACCATTACGCACTCATCACCCGTTCGCAATTGTTATTTGAGAAGCGGCTTGCTTCTCAATCCATCTGGAAATAAGCGGACTGGGCAGGAGCGCCCGTCCATTGTATCTGTATTCGAACCCTTCCATTCGGGAAGGAATCACATTCCGTGTAAAATAGCCTTCGCTCAAAAACAGCGGGGCCACGATGACCGTATGGCCGGGCTTCCTTTGGGCCCACCGCGTCATTTTGCGCTTCACCTGATCGGGCAGAAGCATCGCCACATCCGCTTCATCGAAGCCGCCGATCGTCTTCAGCCGCCCGGCCAGCTTTTCCAGCCCTTGGCGCCATTTGAGATGAAAATTTTTTTCCACACTGCCGTGGCCTACCAGCAGCACGATTTCCTGTTCGGGATTGACGCTGAGCCCGGCGATTTTGTCGTAAACAATATCGGCAATCACCGGATCATCGTCGATCGGCGATGCGAGACGGATTCTGGCTTTTATATCGAAAAGCTCCATATCGGTCGCAAGGATCGGCTCCGGAATGACGCCCAGCGCATAGCTGATCTCATCAATATGTGTGCTCCCGGAGGACACGAACAAGGGAACGACTATAATATCCGTGACGCCTGCGGCTTCCAGGCTGTAAATACCGTCCTGGATCAGACGCCCTTCGACCAGTTCCAAATACGAGGCATAGACCGGAATACCGCCGGGCAGCGAGACCCCCGACACCGCATCATCTACAAGTCTGACCCAATCCTCGTCCCGGGAACCATGGCTGATTACAAGCACACCGTATTTGTTCATCGCACTCTTCCCACCGTTCCGGACACTACCATTATTCTTATGCTATCGAAATGGTCCTCCCATGTCAATTGAGCATGAAAATAGTCCCACATCAAAAATGGGACCTTTCGGTTATTTCCAATTATTAGGCGACCTATCTGTGAAAAAGCCCTGCTCGGCGCTAGGCAAAGCAGGACGGTTTGTTATTTGTTCATTCGGGCCCGGGACGGACGCCGCCTGTTAGCGGTTAGCTTTTAACGGTCCAGCCGGTCCAGCGTCATTACGTAGCCGTCATTCCCGTAGTTCAGACAGCGTTTTACACGGGATATGGTCGCCGTGCTCGCACCTGTCTCCGCTTCGATCTGGTTATACGTACAGCCTTTGCGCAGCATGCGTGCCACTTCAAGGCGCTGGGACAGCGATTGAATTTCGTTCACGGTACACAAATCATCAAAAAAAACGTAGCACTCCTCTATATCTTTGAGCGTAAGAATCGCTTCAAAAAGCTGGTCGATCGCCTTATCATTTAGTTTTTTCAACTGCATGTTATCAACTCCCGGAAGAACGTCGTCGTAGCTTATGAGTTTAGCAAGCTCTGTTGTATGTTTCGACACTCCTCCCATAATTCCTTCCTTTAGGTTTGCAAAACGTTAAAATTTCTATGCGTTAATGGGCTAAATTGTTACAAATCACAATACCCGTGACATCCGTCCATACCAACGGTAGGCAAGTGACATATCCTGTATTAGAAAAACTTGATAAAAAGGATCGTGAATCCACTGTGAACACACAAAGACCAATGAATGGAAATGGCCCCGAGGCGTATACCAGAAGCTTTGCCCCACCCCAAATCGGCGATGGCTTCGGGGGACCTTATCCCGGCCCTGGCGGAGGCGCTCCGTTTGGCGGTTTCCCACCTAGCGGCAATCTTCCAGGCCCGTTTCAAGGCGGAGGCGGGGGCGGGGGGTTATTTGGCGGAGGCGGAGGCGGAGGCGGCGGAGGTTTGTTTGGCGGCGGGGGCGGAGGCGGAGGCTTGTTCGGCGGAGGCGGAGGTTCCGCCAATCCGCTCAGCGGCATTAATTTCAAGCAAATCCAAGGCTTCGTAGAACGCATGGGCGGAATTGAAGGCATCATCGGCACGATGGGCAAAGTCCAAAAATTCGTAAACAGCTTTCAACAAATGGCGCCGATGTTAAAAGTGCTTTTTAATTCGATCGGCAAGGCTGCCAAATCTACCGATTCCGATTCTGGCCGGTCACGCAAGCGCAAGCGCCGCAAGAAATCCGGCTCCAGCCGCAGAAAATCCGGCGGTTCCGGACGCACCCGCAGATAAAACGGCCCTCTTCGGCCAATACGATAAGCCGCCTCGCTTGGCATGCATGCTGCCGGCAGGGCGGCTTTCGCCTTTGCAGCGCCTACTCCGTTTGGAGCGCCGAGCCTTCGGGCACGAATTGAATCCATGTGTTGCCCGGCAGCAGCGGCACTTCCTTCCCGTCCGCAAATGCGCGGATCATGCCGTTTTTGCGTTCCCAAACGATCTCCTGGGATTTGCCCTGCTGGAGAATGACGCCTTTGCCGGGACCGAACACATCGACTTCGCGCCGCCCCTCTTTATCCACAATGCGGTGCTTGCTTTCCAGCACGAGCAGGTTCGTCGTCTGCAGTTGCTTGCCGGTTTCTTTATCCAGATGCGGCTTGCCGTCCATGCTTCGCTTGTATACGCCCTCAGAGGCGCTGTATTCGTAAGAAACGACGTATCCCGAAATATAGGGAATCCGAATGCGCGAGACAGCCGGACCCGTAAGCCTGCTTTGACCGTCCTTGGCAAAAGCGAGCAGCGGGCCGTTCCACTCCTGGCGGAAGCTGCGCGCCTCGGAGCCTTCCTTCATTTTATCCGTGGAGGTATACAAATTGTGCGGAGCTTTGCGCTCGGAATCGCGCCAATAAAAGGCCCCGTCACCGTAAACCTCGTCGAGATGTGCCAGCTTGCGCCCCGCGAGTATGTTCATCGCGTCCTGGCTCCAGCCTGCATGAACGATAACGGCGTCAAGCATATCTCCGATTTCCACAAAATAAGGGCGGATGCTGCGCACAGGGCCGATCGTTTTCGCTTCGTGGCTCTGGAAAACCGAGACGAATCTCGTGATCTCGCCTTCCGCCAATATTTCATACACGATATCCGCCTGATCCAGCCCGGTCTGCGGCCTCGCTTGCGGCGAATTTTCGACCATGACCATGAAGGGTCTGCTCTTCACTTCAGCTTCGCTCGGCAAGCCGGTCAGCGGAAACCTGAACGGGGCCGGCGACGATTCTACGGCTGCGGAAGCAGGCTCGGACGATGCGGAGACCGCGGTTGTTTCCGCAGGCTTGACGCCGGTCGCCGGGGAACCGGACGACGCGCCGCCGCAGCCGGATAAGGCGATAGCCGCACATCCGAGGATCAGCCAGACGCGAATGCGGGCTGGGCGTAATTTTAATAGTTTCATAGGGCTGCACCTCTCCTACTCGTTCTTCGGAAGTTTGTCCGACGGAGGTACTTTGCGCATTTTGCATACGTTTGCCTTCTACCGGGTTCATCGAACAGACTCTTAGCTATTCTTATTCTGGCAAGAGGACATTTAGAAGACTTTCAACCTATTTTTTACATGAATTACTAGTTCGCGGCGCGTGTGGAAGAACCCTTTTTCGCGATTGGAGATTCAGAGGGGACAATGCCCGTCTGCACGGCGTTCCCGCCAAGCTTTTCGTTCCGCGCAAAAGCCGGATGTGCTATAGTTTTTGTTACAGCTTATTTACCATTTGCATTCAAGGAGGCTTCCATCATGGTTACCCGAACAGGCGATACCGGCCCGGCGTCCGTTATTTTGTTTGACGGGGTATGCAACCTGTGCAGCGGAGCCGTACAATTCATCCTGCGCAACGATCCGAGGGGCAAGTTTCGTTTTGCGTCCCTGCAGTCTCCCGCCGGTCAGCGGCTTTTGCAGGAGCATGGGCTGCCGACGGATCGGATCAGCTCGATCGTGCTGATTGAAAAAGACCGCGCCTACACGCAATCTGCAGCCGCGCTGCGCATCGCCCGCGGGCTCCGCGGAGCGTGGCCGCTTGCCTATGCGGCGATTGCCGTGCCTCCGGCGGTGCGGAACGCCGTCTACTCCTGGATTGCGCGCAACCGGTACCGCTGGTTCGGCCAAAGCGAGCAGTGCATGCTGCCCAAGCCGGAATACAAGCACCGCTTTTTGGAATGAGATAAACCCCTATCGAGGTCTTTCGAAGATGTGAGGGCCGCGTTTAGAGGTAGGTTTATTCGCCAATAAGAATGCTGTTCTTCACGCTTTACCGCTGTAAAGAACTTAAACATTTTTATGTGGTAAAAAAACCGGAAGCGGCACCCTTATCATTCGGGTGGCCGCTCCGGTTCGGATCGACTGGGTGCAGCTCTGTCGGACAGATGCGAGCGCCTCCTAGGAGGCTTGCAGTCCCAGGTTTTTTTCAATTTTGGCTTTTTGCCGCAAATGATGGCGGAAATGCATTTCGATCAGCGCGAACCATTCCGCAGCGTTCAAATACCCGAAGCGCGGATGCGGTACTTTGCGGTCCTGCGGAACGGCTTGCAGCGTCGATTCAACCCGCTTCAGCTCATCGGCCAGCCGCAGCAGTTGCTCGCGGACTTCCGCCTTGCTTTGCGGATTGGCGGGCGTATATTGCGCTGACGGCGGCACCTTGATATCGACGTTCGGCATGCTTCCCTGCTCGAATATCATTTGGCCGACATCGGTTTTCCCCTCGGAGGTTTGCGCGTCCTCGCTTTTGCAAAGCTCGACATTTCTTAGCTGCATGTAAAAGGCGGCCCCCAGCAGATGCACATACATTTGACCGAGCGACCAGTTCGTTTCACTGGGGTTAGCCAAAAAATCCTCCTCGCGGTACCCGTCCAGATCCCGGATGTAATCGCCGATCGTTTGCTCCAAGCTTGCCACAATTTGTTGAGTGTTCATCATAAGTATCTGCTCCTTTAGAATCAAGTTTCTTCTAATATAGCAGATCGTTACTGACACCGTTATGTCAGTAACGAAAAAGGCCCGGCACGCAGTGCGGCGTCGCATGACGGAGGTCAACCACATTGGAATCTGTCCGATGAACCACGTGAAGGTATATATAGCGGAAGCGGCAATATATGCAGTCATTAGTCACCCGGTATGCACAAAAGTAACACCGCCCGCCAGACTCACAGGGCACATTCCCGCCTGAGAGCCTCGCAGACGCGGGCATCCAGGACTTACGCGGCTTCCCGCTATGGCCCTTCCGCCGCTTCCTCATAGACCGCAACCATTTTGAGAGCCTCATCCCGTATCCGGTACGCCAAAGACGCCGGCTCCAGCACCCGGGCGAGGTGGCCCCAGCCAAGAATCCACTCCAGCACGTCCTCCTCCTGTCTGGCCCGCAGCGTAACCAAAATCCCCTCCGCCGTCTGTTCCATATGCTCGGAGTAGAAGCAGCGGCTCTCTTTCAGCCTTTCGAACAGCGTTGACGGGAACAGCACCTTCACACTCAGACTGCGGTCATCCGCCATCGTATATTCCCGCAGATTGAAATCGGCCGGCAGCGCAAACGCCTCGTCCAAAACTTTCAAGTCCCGCATCCGGTCGAGCCTAAAATGGCGTATCTCCTGCCGGAGATGACAGTAAGCGACAAGCACCCATGCGGTCGCATTGAAGACGAGCCCGTACGGATCGGCCTCGCGGTCGCTTCCGACCCGTTCCGCGGCTCCGGGCGCTTTTTTGTAATAGCGGAAGCTGACGCGGCGGCAGCCGGCAATCGCTTGCCGCAGCCCATGCATGATTTCGCTTAGGGCCGCATCTTTGTGCAGCGGCCTTATCGGGAGGAAGCGCATCCGGGAGCGCAGCAGCTCCACTTCTTCGCGGACGCGGGCAGGCAGCACCTCCTCCATCTTGGCCTTCGACGACTCGGCGTGCCGGCGGTACTGCATGTCCAGATGGTTCATCACCAAATCGCTGCCCAGCAGCATAACCGCCGCTTCATCGCTGCTGAAAGTAAGCGGAGGCAGAAAATAGCCCTCCATCAGCGAATAGCCTTGTCCGGTCGCCCCGACGACAGGCACCCCGGCTTCGCTGAGAGCCTGCATATCGCGATAAATCGTTCTTACGCTCGTTTCAAATAGCTCCGCCAAATCTTCGGCGCGCACTGTTCCGCGCCTCTGCAGCTCAAGGACGATGGCCAGCATCCGATCGGTCCGGTTCATCGACGTTCCTCCGCCCCGAACATCCAGCAGCTCAGGCTCAGCGTGCCCATCTGCAAGCTTTGGTGCAGCAGCTTCGCCCTGCGCGCAGGTTCCGCCGCGCCTAACGCCAGCAGCAAAGGCGCCAGATGCCCCTCCGCCGGCACCGCCTCGCGGGCCCAAGGAGCTCGCTGCACATAGTCGAACAGCGCTTCCAGATTCCACGTCTCCAACTGTTCAGCCAGCCATTCGTCGAACTCCAGCGCCCATCGCTGCGGGGAATTGTTTTTTCGATCCAGCCTGCGCAAATTGTGCACCGTGCCACCGCTTTCAGGATCAGCACCTGCCGCTCCCTGAGCCCCGATATGGCCCGTCCGATCCGGTAATGCTCCTCCGGCGCGAGATTCGGGTTCACCGACAGCGCCACGACCGGAATCGACGCATCCGGGTACATGATGCGGAGCGGCGACCAGACCCCGTGATCCAGACCCCTCCGGTCGTCCAGCCCGCAAGCGATGCCTTCGTTCTCGAACAGGCTCTGTATTTCCAAGCTGAGCGGTAGACTCCCCGCGGCGAGATAGCGAATTTGATATAGCTCCTGCGGAAATCCGGTAAAATCATGCATCGTCTCCGGCCGGGCCGCCGCACCGACCCGCTGCACGCCGCTTTCCCAATGGGCGCTGAACACGACAATTGCCTCGGGCCGCGGCAGGCTTGCAGCCAGCTTTTGCAAAAAATCGGTATACGCGTTTTGCTCGTTAGCCAAGCCCGGCTCCCCGTGCGCTATAAAAAAAGAAGGCAGCATCGCCCAACCCCCTTATGCCTCAATCCTGATTTTCCTCTATCATAACTTACTTTATTCGCGATTTCATTAGGCCGATGAGGCAGCGGACGAAAACGGCAAAGGGCCTGACCCGCAAGCTGCTTGAATTATAGCGAATCGGGGCGATCTAAACCTTTCGTTCCCTGAATGGGGTCCCGCCAGCAGAATGACGTAAAACCTACGCTAAGATATTATTTACCATAAAAAATGCCGAATCCCTTACGCTAAGGAACTTCGGCATTTTTCTTGACAATTACTTAATAGGGGTCTCCCCGCCAACATTTTAACGCTAAAAAATATACGCTAAGCCTTCGGATACGCCAGGCTTGGCGTTTTTTTATAATCTAAGGATTGTTGTCCTTGCTACCAATTTCAACATACACTTGGATGTATTCGCTGTTTCCGTTCTGATAAGGTTTCTAACATTGCAAATGGCAAACGAACAACAAATAAAAAAGGATCACTCCTTTCTTGAATCCTCAAAATTGAGGAGTGAAGAAGAGGCGATCCCTTACTTACTTTTATTTCTTACTCATATGCATTTCCCGAAAGATACGCGGTGGCCGATCCACCAGTTTGTACAAATATGCAACGATTAATACCCCAAGGAATGTTAGAGAGTTTTGCTGTTAGCCAAGTGCCACTGCTAGGATACTCTCCATCAAAACTTTCACTAATACCCAATTGTACAAAGGAAGTTTGACCAGATAATTTAGCAGCAATGCCATACTTCACCTTCAAGTTAGTTTTGCTTGGGGAAGATGGCGAAATTACTTGCCATCCCATAATGGAAACATTACTTTGAGTAGTTGCAAAAGACTGCCCAGAAAAGTACGTAATCAGACCGTATCCAGGTGCATCATTGAGATAGTATGAGCCGGGAATAGAACTTGAAAATACCGTAGAAGCTTGTTTATTCGCGCTACTACCAGCAGTCTTGTCAACCTGAGCTTTACCTACCTCTACAGTCCCGTATTGATCGGAACCCGGAACCAAATTATAGGTAATGGATTCTTCTTTTACTTTATAAGTTCCGTTATTATTAATCACGCTGTACGGTGTAACAGGAAGTGTACCGAACTCCTCATATGTCAATTCAACCGATAACTTGACATTGTCTACATCCGAAGCGTCCTTCGATACAATCTTAAAGCTTTTCAGAGGGATGCCGTCTGCAGTACCTGCAACGCTTTGATTTACGATATTTTGGAAATAATCATTCGCAGCCTTTAAAGCTGCTTTTTCCGATTTTTCTACCGCTGAAATCGTAATTGCCTTTTCGGTTGCAGAGTCATTGTTAATTTCAGCAGCACTTGATACTCCAGCAAAAACAGTAGAAGCCAGAGCGATTGCCGAAACCATAGCGAACATTTTTTTCATACCTTCGATTCTCTTCTTTTCAATTACTTGTATTTTTTACATATATTTCATTCTACACCAGGCAATTAAAATCCTTTTTTTGGATAAAAAAATATTTTGATTATCCAACTAGCTCAGGATAGGTAATCGTCGTAGACGAAAGGCAACAATGAACTAGCCTGTTAAATAACTCGCTCTTGACCTCGCGACGGTTGAATCGATAACAAAACTCATCCAGATACGCTTGAAGGTGCTTAGGATCTAAGCCGTGGTAGGTACCACCAATAAAAGCTTTCGTATTTGAGATGATCGTGTGGAGCCACTTTAGATGATCTGGATTTTCTTTCAGGTCGTACTTTCTGGCTTCATGGTGGAAGCCATTTTTGGCCAAAGCTTGGTAAGAACGATATCTATCGCTGGGAATTGTTGATCCGGCTTCAATGTACGTAGTTGCAAAGTCAGTGAGCGTCGTTCCTTTGATGTCAGGAATGACCTGCATCTTTAGGTATTTGGGGCAGCCCTTCTTGTCTAGGATAAAGCTACAAGCACGGTAGTTTGTTCGGTGCCGCGCCCGCGTTTACCGCCTTCCGTGGGCGCTCCGAAAAAAGCTTCGTCGAGTTCTATGATGCCAGCAAGAGTATAGGCAGCATCACGTCCCATCGCCTTACGAACTTTGAGCTGAATCGTCCAGGCAGTCTGATAGACAATGCCGAGTTCGTCGGATAAGTAAGTAGCCGAGACGCCACGTTTGTCTTGGGCGATCAAGTATACGGCCCAAAACCATTTGACCAAATCCATTCTTGTCTTTTCGAAAATCGTTCCGGCGATCACGGTTGTTTGGTGTTGGCAACCCGTACACTCGTAAAGAGGTAAATTACGAGTCTTAATTTCGTAAACCTTCCGGTGCTGGCATTTCGGGCAGCGATATCCGTCAGGCCATTTCATCTTGAACAAATGCTGATGGCAAGCTTCCTCCTGATCTAACTGAGCTAACTGGATAATTAAAAAATATTAATGTAATTATTGGTGTAATCTAATACAAATACAAATATAAATATTTATGGGATTGTATGGGTAGAATTTGAAATATAGAAACATTTAGGTTATCGTTAATTAAGAGAAGCGTCACTTTCAAGAGAGGAGGGAGAGTTCATGCTGAGTACAACGAGACTGGTTTTTTTATCAAGTATGATGCTGATAATTGGTACTGTTCTATTCAATTGCATTACAACCGTAGCCTCTTCAGATGATGGGGAGCACATTAAATCAGGCGTCGTTGCTATTTCAAACCAAAAACCTGTGTGCATTAAGGATGCTATTCCAGATTCTCCGACTAACGGAACCACATACTGCACCGAAAATGTTATTCGGCACTCAGACGGCTCGATAAGCGTTCCGCCAGCACCGGGATAAAAAAACAAAAGCCATCCCGCCCGTACAATACATCTTGGCCCACGCTAGTTATTTTTTTGGCTTCTGGGGAGTAGATAGGCATAATTCGTTTGTCCCACATACGCTATTCGTCGCTAGATTAGCTTCAGCTGAAGCGACGAAGCAGCTAGGGCGACCGCCAACATTTTAACCAAAATATTCGCTAAGGGACGTTTAGACTCACGAACAGCGGACTTTTCCTACTCTAAGCCGAATGTCCGCTAATGCCCAGCGTATAAAACGGTCAAAATGTTGGCACAACCCCAGCTAGGCTCAAATAGCAAAAAATGGCCAGTCCGTCATACAATAGTACGACAAATACTCACCAGAATTCCGCGGCGCTCACAGAGGGGTCTACCTTCTGAAGCGCCTTTATTATTTTTGTTAGTGAAGAGCTCCGCGGCCACTCCACCCGTACCGTTAAACAATACCAAGCAAGGTCTCATCGATCAAAATGGCACACCTATCTCCTGTATGGGACCATTAAATATTTCAATCAAACGGAACCCAAAAATAACTATCAAGCAAGATAAGTTATAACCACCCCTCTCCGGTAATCAAATACAAGGACGCGAAAATAAGAGCTTAGCTTATATTTTCGCTAATTATCTTTACTGTTGCATCGGCACACGTGTTTAGAATCCGATGCAGCGAGGCTCATTGTCAAGGCGAATACGTTGTTTACATGTCTTCGCTGTACAATCCCTTGATGATCAAGGGGTTTCTAAACACAATTTTAGATAACGTTAACTAGGGGCAATACAAAATTCCAGATAATGTCTCAGCGTGGGTTTTCCGTCATTCTGCTGGCGATACCCTTGAATGGCCGAAATTATCCATACCCATCTGCATGAAAACGCTTCGTTCTGCTCACACTATGCATAGGTTAATTCTGACTGGTGTTCGTATATGGATTCAGGCCTTGGTCAGGATTTGGGTTCGTTTCGGATATGGATTTGGGCTCAGGTCGGGATTCGGGTTCGGATATAGATTCAGGTTCGGGTTTGGATTTGGATTAGGTTTCGGGGAGGCAGCGGATGGATACATTTTGGAGCTGGATCGCACGTCACTGGATATCGATTGCCTTGATCGCAGGGGTGTGCTTGGCGATATATTTCGTGTATAAAAACAAAGACAAACTGCTGACCGGCAGCAGTGACAAATGAACTTCGTGCTGCCGCAAAACTTGTCCGCTAAAGCATCACTGGCAACCGCGCGCATCTCCTGACGTACGGTGCAGCGTCACGCGACGGTGGTCAACCACATCGCACACAGAAAACCTGCACATGTACATCTTTTTAAACCCGGATGAGCGCCTGGCAAGAAAAATACCCGCAGATGTCAGGCTGTTGAGAAAACGTACATTGTTGAGGGGCGCTTCGCTATAAGACGTAGAAAACCTGCCAAGTGTAACGTAGGCGACAGCCGGAGTGGTGATTGTAACTTTTCTGTAAACATCAGATTGTTGCTCAAGTGATGGGTTAGAGGAACCAACGGAGGCACAGCCGCTCTTCCCCAATCGATCCCTCTACTGCATAGGTTACGAAGCTGAAGTGGTGGGAGTAAGGCGGTTTGGCAAGGTGAAAACCTGCAAAAGTGCAGGTTTTTTCCGTAAAGATGGTTCATTTTCGCGAAAAGCCTGCGATTGTGCAGGAATTTTCGGTAAAAATGAATCTGAGCCCATGTTCACGGCGAAAAGCCTGCACTATTGCAGGAATTTGTCGTGGACAGCGTATCCGTCGAGCAAAAGATGTACTTTTGCAGTTTTTTTCGTGCGCGACCAGGCAGTTTGTGCGACCGCCCTGTCGTGGGGGGTTTTAGGCAGCAGGTTTGACCGCTTAAGCTCGGGGCTTCGTCCCGTCATAAGCGAAATTCCTGCTTTTTTGCAGGCTATGCTGGCAAACCGGCCAACAACCTGCATGTGGTCGACCGACCGCCGTCATGCAGCGCAACACCGCGCGCTGGGAGCTGCGCGCGGTGCGAGAGAATTTTGCATGGTTGTGTGCTGCCAGGCAACCAGTTGCCAAGCTGCCAAACTGCCAGTCCGCCAGCTGCCGGGACCGCCAAGCCCCTTCGAAGCGGTGCCTTCAAAATCGGCTTCTTTTTTGCTAATTTTCAATTAGGTAGGAATTTGAGCATGCATTTTGCAATAGCCCTGCTCACTGTTTTGGGCGCCTGGCGCTACGGCGACTACAAGCAGTGGAAGCAGTACCATTCGACAATGCTGTATATTTTGGCGGGCGGACTGCTGTATGAATATTTAACCACGAACTGTACGCTCTGGGCTTTTCACCCCGATTTCCAGTTAAGTGAGTTGTGGACCGTGACCGTGTACGCAGCCGTCACGATGCCGCTAAGCGCTCTCATTTACTTGTCGAACTATCCCGCCGGGCCGATCCAACAAGTCATCTACATCGCCAAATGGATCGCCATCTATGCGGCCGCCGAATGGATCTTGCAAATTCTCGGCGAAATTTGGTATGAGCATGGCTGGAACTACTGGTATTCCGTCCTGTTCGACATCGTGATGTTCCCCATGCTGCGCTTGCACCATACAAGACCGCTGCTGACGTATTTGCTGTCCGTTATAATCATCGTCATCCTGATGTGGTATTTCAAAATCAGTCCCCCTTGATCGTCCCGGCCCGTGATTTGTTTTTGGCATACAACCAGTTATAATAACCGGCATGCTTGATCTCATCGGTCATAATTTCAAATATCGCATCGCGAAATTCCGAGCGAATGTTCAAGTAAATCGTGCGATACTTTTCAAAAGCTTTCAATTCCCCAAGCAGCGCCTTTTCAAGCCCTTCAACATAATTGGTCACGTGTTCGGCCGGCTCCGTTTCTTCTCCCCCCGGAGGAACCGTTCCCGTAAGCTGAGCATAGATGCTTCTGAACATCCGTCTATGCTTTCTTTCATCGTCCCGGATGCCGGCTATAACCGCTTTTTCTTGCTGCGTCGGAGCCATGCGGATGAGCGTATCATAAAAAAGCTCGTCGTTTCGTTCTCCCGCAACGGCTTCGCGAATCAGCTTAAGAACCATTTCTTCGTTGCGCGTAAAATATTCCAGATAACCTTGATACGGTGTATAAGCCGGCGCTCTGTATGCATAATACATCCCGAATAACTCCTTTGAACGAACATTTTTACAACAGAATATTCGCCTAATCCAAATTGGTTCCTCGGCATGAAAAAACAGCCCTTTGCCGCAATGCGCAAAAGACTGTTTGACGTTATGCTTATGATTTCAGTGCGTTCAGCGCCTTCATGGCGATGTCCGTCCGGTAATGCTTGCCGTCGAAATGAATGCGGTCCGCGTCTGCGTATGCTTTTTGGCGGGCTTCCGCGATATCTTTGCCGAGGCCCGTAATGCCCAGCACGCGTCCGCCGTTCGTGACGACTTGTCCGTCTTTCAAAGCCGTGCCCGCGTGGAAAACGATAGAGTCCTGCACTTGATCCAGGCCGCTGATCGGCAGCCCTTTCGGATACGCGGCAGGGTATCCTTCCGATGCCACGATCACGCATACGGCCGCTTCGTCGCTCCACTCGATCGGCTGCTCGGCCAACGTTCCGTTATTGATCGCCAGGAAAATATCGAGCAAATCCGTCTTCAGCCGCGGCAAAATGACCTGCGTCTCCGGATCGCCGAAGCGCGCGTTGAACTCGATCGTCTTCACGCCCTGCGGCGTAAGGATCAAGCCCGCGTACAGCACGCCTTTGAACGGCCTGCCTTCCTTCACCATCGCATCCGCCGTCGGCTGCACGATGTTGTCGATAGCCTCCTGCACGATCTCCTGCGGAATGTGCGGCAGCGGCGAATACGTACCCATGCCCCCTGTATTCGGGCCCTGGTCGTTATCGAACACCGGCTTATGGTCCTGCGAAGGCACCATCGGGCGAACGACCGAGCCGTCCACAAAAGCAAGCAGCGACATCTCCTGGCCGGTCAAAAACTCCTCGATCACCACGCTGGCGCCGGATGCGCCGAACACCTGATCGACCATGATGTCGCGTAGCGCAGCTTCCGCCTCCTCCATCGTGCGGGCTACCGTCACGCCTTTGCCTGCCGCGAGGCCGTCGGCCTTGATCACGATAGGCGCCGATTGCGTGCGCAGGTAGGCGAGCGCAGGCTCGAAAGCGTCGAACGACTCGTAAGCCGCGGTCGGGATATTGTACTTCTTAAGCAAGTCCTTCGTGAACACCTTGCTGCCTTCGATAATCGCAGCGTTGGCCCGCGGCCCGAACGCCGCGATGCCTTTCTCTTCCAGATGGTCGACGAGCCCCGCCGCAAGCGGATCGTCAGGCGCGACCATCACGAGGTCGATTTGCTGCGCCTTGGCGAATGCGCTGATCTCCTCGAACTGCAGCTCCGTAATCGGCACGCATTCGGCCAATGCGGCAATCCCGCCGTTGCCCGGTGCGCAGAACAGTTTACTCACTTTCGGGCTTTTGCTCAAAGCCCAGACAATCGCGTGTTCGCGGCCGCCCCGGCCGATAACCAAAATACGCATCGTTCGTACCCCTCTCGAAAAAACCGCGAATGCTCGCGGTCTGCCCCCGGTGGGCCAAACCGCAAGCATTCCTGCGGGAATTAGTGTTTAAAATGACGCACGCCGGTCGTTACCATGGCGATTCCGTTCTCATTGGCAACGCGGATCGATTCCGCGTCATTGATCGAGCCGCCGGGATGAATGACGGCGGTAATGCCCGCTTTGGCCGCCAATTCCAGCGTGTCGCCTTTCGGGAAAAACGCATCCGACGCCATGACGGCGCCCTTGGCTTTGTCGCCCGCCTGCTCGATGGCGATTTTCGCCGAGCCTACGCGGTTCATCTGTCCGGCGCCGACGCCGACGGTCATGTCGTCCGCTGCAAGCACGATCGCGTTGGACTTCACGTGCTTGACGACTTTCCAGCCGAACAAGAGCTGCTTCAGCTCGGCTTCGGTCGGCTTGCGGTCCGTAACGACGGTCAGATCGGCCTCGGTCAACTGGTAAGCATCGATATCCTGCACCAGCATGCCGCCTTCTACCGTTGTAATGACAGGCTCAGGCACACGCGCGCCTGCTTTATCCAAACCGCTTACTTTCAGCAGGCGGATGTTTTTCTTTTTGGAAAGAATGTCCAGCGCTTCCGGCGCAAAATCCGGAGCAATGACGATTTCCAGGAAAATTTCGTGCAGCAGCAGGGCAGTCGCTTCGTCAATCGTGCGGTTCGCCGCTACGATGCCGCCGAAGATCGACGTCGGGTCCGCTGCGTACGCTTTTTGGTAAGCTTCGAGCACGTTCGCTCCGATCCCTACGCCGCAAGGGTTCATATGCTTGACGGCCACCACCGCAGGCTCGCTGAACTCTTTGACGATCAGCAGGGCGCTGTTGGCGTCGTTGATATTGTTGTACGACAGCTCTTTGCCGTGCAATTGCTCCGCCGTCGTAATATTGCCCGCAGCCGCATTGGGCTTACGGTAAAAAGCCGCCTTCTGGTGAGGGTTTTCTCCGTAACGGAGCTCCTGTACTTTTTCATAAGTAACGGTGTAACGCTCCGGATAAGGCTCTCCTACCTGTTTGGACAAGTAATCGGAGATAAGGGCATCGTAAGAGCCGGTGTGGCGGAACACCTTTGCCGCCAGACGTTTGCGGGTATCCAGCGTCGTATCGCCGCCGGCGCGCACTTCCTCCAGCACACCCGCGTAATCGGCCGCGTCCACGACAACCGTTACGAACGCATGGTTTTTGGCTGCCGAGCGGAGCATCGTAGGCCCGCCGATATCGATATTTTCGATCGCATCCTCGTAAGTCACGTCGGGCTTCGCAATCGTCTGCGCAAAAGGATACAGATTCACGACAACCAAATCGATGTAATCCAGTCCGAGCTGCTTCATGCTCTCCCGATGCTCTTCGTTGTCGCGAACGGCGAGCAGGCCGCTGTGTACGGCCGGATGCAGCGTTTTCACGCGGCCGTCCATAATTTCCGGGAACCCTGTAACTTCCGAAATGCCGATAACCGGCACCCCTTTGTCCTTCAACAAGCTTTGCGTGCCGCCTGTGGAAATAATTTCCACACCCAGCTTCGCCAGCTCGCCGGCAAATTCCACGATTCCGGTTTTGTCCGACACGCTGATCAGTGCTCTTTTGATAGCCACTTTGCTTCCTCCCAGTATTTGTTGATTTGAAAAATTCCATTTCTCTCCGTTCGGCTCCCCGCCAACACTGCCGCAACCACCGCTGGGCAGTCCGCTACTTCCGTACCGTCACTTTGCGCCCGTCGATGGCCACCCGGCCCTCGCGAAGCCAGCGGATCACCTGCGGCAGCAGCACATGCTCGGCTGCATGAATCCGCTCCGTCAAAGACTCCGCCGTCTCATGCTCATGAATTTCCACGCTGCGCTGGGCGATGATCGGGCCGGAATCCAGCCCTCCGTCCACAAAATGCACAGTCACGCCCGTCTGCTTCACCCCGTAATCAATAGCCTGCTGAATCGCGTTCACGCCCGGGAACGACGGCAGCAGCGAAGGATGAATGTTGATCATGCGGCCGTAATAAGGAATGACCAGCACATTCGTCAGGATGCGCATGTAGCCCGCAAGCACGATCAAATCCACCTGCCGTGCCTGAAGCTCCTGCAAAATCATAGTCTCGTACGCCTCGCGGCTATCGTATTCTTTGGGACGGAATGCAAGCACAGGCACCTTCGCTTCCTCGGCGCGCTCTACGACAAACGCCTGCGGGCGGTCACAGACAAGAAGCTCGATGCTGACATCAAGCTTCCCCTTTTGCACCTGATCTACGATTGCCGCAAAATTCGAACCGCTGCCGGAAGCGAATACCGCAATACGGTATGGCTGCATTACACTTCAGCTCCTTGGAACGTCACGACGCGGCTTCCTTCGGTAACGACGCCGAGACGGTAAGCCTTCTCGCCCTGCGATTCGGCAGCCTGAACGGCTTTCTCCGCATCGTCCGCGCTCACGATAACGACCATGCCGATGCCCATGTTGAACGTGCGGAACATGTCGTTGTTGCTGATGCCGCCCTCACGCTGCATAAGCTGGAAAATCGGCAGAATCGGCCAGGAGCCGTATTCGATCTGTACATTCACGCCTTCCGGCAGAACGCGCGGAATATTTTCGATGAAGCCGCCCCCAGTAATGTGCGCCATGCCCTTGATGCCCACTTGCTCAAGCATCGCCAGCACCGGCTTCACATACAGCTTGGTAGGCTCAAGAAGCACGCTGCCGAGCTTATCGCCAAGCTCTTCCACATGATCTTGGAGCGAGTACCCTTTGTCCTCCAGCAAAAGCTTGCGCACAAGAGAAAACCCGTTGCTGTGCACGCCGCTTGAAGCCAGGCCCAGAACTACGTCTCCGGGACGGATGGTGGAGCCGTCGATGATTTTTTTCTTGTCGACGATTCCTACGGTAAAGCCGGCAATGTCATACTCCCCCGAGGCATACATGCCGGGCATTTCCGCCGTTTCTCCGCCGATCAGCGAACAGCCGGACTGCGCGCAGCCGTCGGCGATCCCTTTGACAATCGCTTCGATTTTCTCCGGCACGACTTTGTCGCAAGCGAGATAATCGAGGAAAAATAAGGGCTCGGCGCCTTGAACGACGATATCGTTCACACACATAGCCACCGCGTCGATCCCGATCGTATCATGCTTATCCATCGCAAAAGCGATTTTCAGCTTCGTGCCCACTCCGTCCGTACCGGATACGAGCACAGGCTCTTCGTATTTGTCCTTATTCAGGCTGAACAGCCCGCCGAAGCCGCCGAGGTCGGTCATCACTTCAGGCCGGAACGTCCGTTTGACATGCTTTTTCATCCGTTCTACGGCTTCGTTTCCCGCCGCGATATCGACTCCAGCTTTTTTATAAGCATCCGACACTTCGTTTCCACTCCTTTGATTTATAAAATCGGGAGGCCGGACGCTCGTCCGAACAGCTCTCCCGCTGCCCGGCCGTCCCGCCGAAACTTTAAGCCGCCAAGTCGGACAATTAGTCGCAAGCACAGCCCACTTTGGTTGTATCGACGATTTCCGTCGGATAATTGTTGTTGAAGCACGCCATGCAATAGCCGCTTTCTTTGCCCGCCGAGCCTTGGCCGATCGAATCGAGCAGCCCCTCTTGCGTAAGGAAATGCAGCGAATCCGCATTGATCGCTTTGCGAATCTCCTCAATGGAGTTCATGGCCGCGATCAGTTCCTTGCGTGACGGCGTATCGATGCCGTAATAGCAAGGGTTCATAAAAGGCGGCGAACTGATCCGCACATGCACTTCCGTCGCGCCCGCCTCGCGCAGCAGGTTGACGATCCGCAAGGAAGTCGTGCCGCGCACGATCGAGTCGTCGATCATGACGACGCGCTTGCCTTCCACGACTTTGCGGACGGCGCTCAGCTTCATTTTGACGCCCTGCTCGCGCAGTTCCTGGCTCGGCTGGATGAACGTCCGGCCGGTATAGCGGTTTTTGATCAGTCCGAGCTCGTAAGGAATGCCCGTCTGCTCGGCAAAACCGATCGCCGCGGAAATGCTCGAATCCGGCACGCCTGTCACAACATCGGCGTCGACGAACGATTCCATCGCCAGTCGTTTGCCCATCCGCTTGCGCGCGGAGTGGATGTTGACCGTATCGATGTCGCTGTCCGGCCGCGCGAAGTAAATGTACTCCATCGCGCAGATCGCGCGCTTGCCGCCTTCCGCGAAGCGCTCCTCGTGGAAGCCGTCGCGGTCGAGCACGATCAGCTCGCCGGGCTGCACGTCGCGGAAATACGTCGCGCCGACAGCGTCGAACGCGCACGTCTCCGACGCGAACAAGTACGCGTCGCCGAGCCGGCCGATCATGAACGGACGCAGGCCGTTCGGATCGAGCGCGGCAATCAGCTTGTCCTTGGTCACGATCAGGAACGCGAAGCCGCCGATGACTTGCGCCAAGGCGTCTTTGACCGCGTCCACGATGTTATCGTGCTTCGAGCGGGCGATCAGATGCGCCATAACTTCCGTATCGCTCGTCGTTTGAAAAATCGAGCCTTGACGCTCCAGCTCCCGCTTGATGATGTTGGCGTTGTCCAAATTGCCGTTCGTGGCAATCGCCAAATCACCCTCGCGGTACTTGAACACGAGCGGCTGCGCATTCGCCAGCTTGCTCTCGCCTGCGGTCGAGTAGCGCACATGCGCAATCGCCGTCGAGCCGGTCAGAGGGGAAAGCGTCTCGCCCGTAAATACTTCTTTTGCCAGTCCCATGCCCCGGTAATAGTTAAACTGCTCCTTGTCGACCGTGCAGATTCCCGCGCTTTCCTGCCCGCGGTGCTGCAGGGCGTGAAGCCCGTAATAGCACAGCGAAGCGGCGTCAGGGTGACCGTACACCCCGAACACACCGCATTCTTCATTCAATTTGTCGAGCAGTCCCCCATGGCCGCCTGTACCTTCGTTGAAATACGCACCTGTCCAAAGCTCGTGCTGCCGCTCGCCCAATTGGACGATAGGGGCAGCAGGAAGCTTCAGGGCCCCGGTTTGAGTCTCCGCCACAGAAAGCTCGGGGTTTCGGGCTTCGAAACTCACTGCATTAGACATGGGATCGCATCCTTCCAGACCTTTTCCAGCTCGCTGACCGGAGACTGGATTTGCTGGCCGTCGTTGACGGCTATGCTCAGTTCTGTTCCCGTTACTGTTCCGATTTCCTGATAAGGCACGCCTTGCGAAGCGATCCAGTGTTTCAAGGCATCGGCCTTGTCCGGGGATGCCGTCAGCACAATGCGCGACTGGCTCTCGCTGAACAGCGCGAAGTCCGGACGAAGCTCGGTCTTGAACGTCACGTTCGCGCCGATGCGGCCGCTGATGCAGCTCTCGGCGAGCGCTGCGGCAAGACCGCCTTCGGACAGGTCGTGCGCGGAAGCGACGAAGCCTTCCTGGATTGCTTTCAATACGGTTTCCTGCAGGCGTTTCTCCACAGCCAGATCAAGCTCCGGAGGACGGCCTTCGGTTACGCCGTGAATGACATATTGGAATTCGCTGCCGCCGAGCTCCGCTTTCGTCTCGCCGAGCAGGATGATGATGTCGCCTTCATTTTTGAAGCTTTGTGTCGTGATGTGGTCGATGTCGTGCACAAGACCGACCATTCCGATAACCGGAGTCGGGTAAATCGCACCCTTCGCGTTCTCGTTGTACAGCGACACGTTGCCGCCGATGACCGGAGCGTTCAGCTCGCGGCACGCTTCCGCCATGCCGTCGGTCGCTTTCTCCAGCTGCCAGAAAATCTCGGGCTTATCCGGACTGCCGAAGTTCAGGTTGTCCGTAATCGCCAGCGGCTCCGCGCCGGAGCAGACGACGTTGCGCGCCGCTTCGCTCACGGCGATCCGTCCGCCTACTTCCGGATCGAGGTACACGTAGCGCCCGTTGCAGTCGGTCGTCATCGCCAGCCCCTTGCGGGTGCCGCGAATCGTCACGACCGCTGCGTCCGAACCCGGGCGCACCGCCGTATCCGTACGAACCATGTAGTCATACTGGTTGTACACCCATTCCTTGCTCGCCACCGTCGGAGACGCGAGCACGGCCTTCAGCGCATCCGTGAGCTCCGTTACCTCCGGGTAACGGGTCGTGTCGATGGATGCGTTCGCCTCGTAGTAAGCCGGCACCTTGCTTGGCTTACTGTACACCGGGCACTCGTCGACGAGCGCCCCTACAGGCATATCCCCCACGACCTCGCCGTGGTGGATCAGACGCAGGCGACCGTCATCGGTCACCTTGCCGACTTTCGCGCAGTGCAAGCCCCAGCGCTCGAAAATGCCTTTCGCCTGAGCCTCATGCTGCGGCTCAACGACGAACAGCATGCGCTCCTGCGACTCGGACAGCATCATTTCGTAGGCCGTCATGCCCTCTTCGCGCTGCGGCACTTCGTCCAGATAAAGCTCCATGCCGTTGCCCGCTTTGCTGGCCATCTCGGCGCTGGAGCATGTCAGCCCCGCCGCGCCCATGTCCTGAATGCCGAGCACGATACCGGAATCGATCAGCTCGAGGCATGCTTCCAGCACGAGCTTCTCCATGAACGGATCGCCCACTTGTACCGCCGGGCGCTTCGCTTCCGACTCCGCCGTCAGCTCCTCGGACGCGAACGTCGCGCCGTGAATGCCGTCGCGGCCCGTAGCCGGACCGACGTAAAATACCGGGTTGCCGACGCCTTTGGCGACGCCGCGCTGAATTTTATCGTGGTCGATCAGACCGACGCACATCGCATTGACGAGCGGGTTCCCCTCGTAGCTCTCGTCGAACATAACCTCGCCGCCGACCGTCGGAATACCGATGCAGTTGCCGTATCCGGCAATCCCCGAAACGACGTGCTCGAACAAATATTTCACGCGGTCGTTCTGCAATTTGCCGAACCGCAATGAATTCATCAGCGCTACCGGACGTGCGCCCATCGAGAAAATGTCGCGGATAATCCCGCCCACACCCGTCGCCGCGCCTTGATAAGGCTCGATCGCCGATGGGTGGTTGTGGCTTTCGATTTTAAATACGACCGCCTGGTTGTCGCCGATATCTACGATGCCTGCGCCTTCCCCCGGTCCCATCAGGACGCGCGGTCCCGTTACCGGGAATTTGCGAAGCACGGGCTTGGAGTTTTTGTAAGAACAGTGCTCCGACCACATGACGCTGAATACGCCGATCTCGACATAGTTCGGATTGCGTCCGAGAAAGCCGCAGATCAGTGCGTATTCCTCGTCGGTTACGCCCATCTGCTTGTATATTTTCTGCTCCGCGATTTGCTCGGCCGTTGGTTCCTTAGCGGATAGCTGCTGCGCCATGTTTCTCCCTCCAGGTGCTTAGAATCGATGTGAACATTCTCTTGCCGTCCGCCGATCCGAGCAGCTCATGAATGGCTCGCTCCGGATGGGGCATCATACCTACTACGTTGCCGGCTTTGTTGCAAATACCGGCGATATCGTCAATCGATCCGTTCGGGTTGTTGCCCGCTTCGTAACGGAATACGATCTGCTTGTTCTCCTGCAGCTCTTTCAACGTCGCCTCGTCACAGTAGTAATTGCCTTCGCCGTGTGCGATCGGAATATCGATCAGCTCGCCTTCGGCATATTCCCGCGTGAACGGAGTCGCATTGTTTTCCACCTTCAGCATTGCCTGATGGCAGCGGAACTTCATGCCGTTGTTGCGCAGCAGCGCTCCCGGCAGCAGTCCCGATTCTGTCAAAATTTGGAATCCATTGCAAATGCCCAAAATGTATTTGCCTTCTTCCGCAGCCTTCACCACGGCTTTCATCACGTTCGTAAATTGCGCGATCGCGCCGCAGCGCAGGTAGTCCCCGTAGGAGAAACCGCCCGGCACGAGGATGCAGTCATACCCCGACAGATCGTCCGCCGTATGCCATACATAATCGACCGGCTGCCCGATCGTATCTTCAACTGCTTTGTAGCAGTCGATATCGCAGTTCGATCCCGGAAATACAAGAACCGCAAATTTCATGACGCTCTCCTCCTTCATCGTTTTACGCCAGCTCGTAGCGGTAGTCCTCGATAACCGTATTCGCAAGCAGCTTTTCGCACATCGCTTTTACTCTCGCTTCAGCTTCCGCCTTGTCCGTCGTGTTCAGCTCCAGCTCCAAATATTTGCCGATGCGGACTTTGCCCACCTCTTCAAAACCCATCGAATGCAGCGCTCCTTGAACCGCCGTTCCTTGAACGTCCAATACGTTCTGTTTGATCGTTACATATACGGTTGCTTTCATTTCCTATTCTCTCCTCCTCGAATTGACTGCCCTCTGTTAGCCCTGACCGGCCACCCTCAGCATGATAATAATCGGGTCTGCTGCGTATGCGTTAATCCGCCAAACGGCGAAGAATTTCTTTGTACCTGCGGGACGTCTCTTCCACAACTTCGGCCGGAAGCTCGTCCGGCTCGCTGTTTTTGTCCCAGCCCGAGCCCGCCAAATACGTGCGCACCGGCTCTTTGTCCATCGAATCGATCTCGATATCGAGGGCATAATTGTCCTCCGCCCAGTAGCGCGACGAATCCGGCGTGAAAATTTCATCAATAATAATCAGTTCACCCGCATAAAAACCGAATTCGAACTTCGTATCCGCCAAAATAATGCCCTTGCGCTCGCATATCGCATGTGCCAGCGTGTACAGCATAATGCTTTTCTCCTGAAGCTCGTAGGTCAGATCCTCACCGATCAACTCACACATTTGCTGTACCGAAATATCCTCGTCGTGACCGACGTCGTTTTTCGCCGCAGGCGTGAAAATCGGATGCTCAAGACGCTGATTTTTGCGCAAGCCCTCGGGCAGCTTCCGGCCGTTGATTTCGCCCGTTTTCTCGTACTGTCTCCAGCCGTTGCCTGTAATGTATCCGCGAACGACGCATTCTACGGAGATCCGCTCCGCTTTTTTCGCCACGATAATCCGTTCCTTAAGCAGCTCTCTTGCCGCGGCATCGGGAATCACATCGCGCAATTGCTCCACGTCCGTGTGCACGATATGGTTGTTCATGTACCCGCTTGTGATGCCGAACCAATATTTGCTGAGCGAGTTCAGCACGTAGCCTTTGTCCGGCACGCCCGGCTTCAAAATGTAATCGAACGCCGAGATCCGGTCCGTCACCACGATGAGGAAATGTTCGCCCAAATCGTACAGCTCGCGAACTTTGCCTTTGTGCACCAAAGGCGCTAGGACGAGACCGGCGGCCGAATCCAAAATTGTGCTTGCCAAGAACAACACGTCCCTTCTTCTTATTTCAAACCGAGCCGGTCAAAAATCGTATCGACATGCTTCAAATGCCAGCTAGGATCAAAGCAATCGGCGATTTCTTCGGCGCTCAGCGCTTCCGTAATAACCGATGCGTTCTCCACGATTTCGCGGAACGAGCGCTGCTCTTCCCAAGCCTGCATCGCCCGCGGCTGCACCGTATCGTAAGCCTGCTCGCGGCTAAAGCCTTTGTCGATCAGCTTCGTCATCACGCGGCCGGAGAACGGCACATCGTACGTGCTGCGCATGTTGCGCTTCATATTTTCAGGGAACACGGTCAAATTTTTGATGATGTTGCCCAGACGGTTCAGCATGTAGTTGAGCAAAGTCGTCGCATCCGGCAGAATGATCCGCTCTACGGAAGAGTGCGAAATGTCGCGCTCATGCCAGAGCGTCACGTTCTCGTAAGCGGAAACCATATGTCCGCGGATCACGCGGGACAGCCCGGAAATGCTCTCGCAGCCGATCGGATTGCGCTTGTGCGGCATCGCCGAGGAGCCCTTTTGACCTTTGGCAAAAGGCTCTTCCACCTCGCGGAACTCGCTCTTTTGCAAAGCGCGGATTTCCGTGGCGAATTTATCGAGCGACGTCGCGACAAGAGCCAGCGTCGCCATGTATTCGGCGTGGCGGTCGCGCTGCAGCGTTTGCGTCGAGATCGGAGCGGCTTTCGTGCCCAGCTTGCCGCACACGTACTGCTCGACGAACGGATCGATATTGGCGTAAGTGCCGACCGCGCCGGAGATTTTGCCGTACTGGACGCCGTCCGCAGCAAAGCGGAAACGCTCCAGGTTGCGCTTCATTTCCTCATGCCAGAGCGCCATTTTCAAGCCGAAAGTCGTCGGCTCCGCATGCACGCCATGCGTTCTGCCCATCATCGCTGTATGCTTGTACTGGATCGCTTTTTCCCGCAAAATCCCGATGAAATTCTGGATATCCTTGTCCAAAATCTCGTTGGCCTGCCGCAGCAAGTAGCCCAGCGCCGTATCCACAACGTCGGTGGAAGTCAGGCCGTAGTGCACCCATTTGCGCTCAGGTCCGAGCGTTTCGGACACCGCTCTCGTGAACGCGATCACGTCGTGGCGGGTTTCCTGCTCGATTTCGTAGATGCGGTCGATGTTGAAGCTCGCGTTTTCGCGCAGCACCTTGACATCTTCCTTCGGAATCACTCCCAGCTCCGACCATGCTTCGCAGGAGAGAATTTCCACTTCCAGCCATGCTTTGAATTTGTTTTCCTCTGTCCAAATGCGCGCCATTTCCGGGCGACTGTAACGATCGATCATTGCCGTTCCTCCGTTTGTCTCATTTACTTACTTTCCCCAAATGCCAATGCGTTCTATCCAAGACAGCGCGTTTTGGACGTCTTTCGCCAGCACATTGATGTGTCCCATCTTGCGTTTCTCTTTCGCCTCATGCTTGCCGTACAGATGAACTTTGGCGCTGACGCCAAGCTCGCCGTCCTCCAGAAACCCGGGCTCGTCAATCCGCCTCAGCAGCGGCTCCACATGCTCGCCGAGCACGTTGACCATGACGACAGGCGTCATCAGCTCCGTCGAACCGAGCGGCAGATTGCAAATCGCGCGGACATGCTGCTCGAACTGCGACGTGCGGCACGCCTCCATTGTATAATGCCCGGAATTGTGCGGGCGCGGCGCAAGCTCGTTCACATAGAGCTGACCGTCCTTGGTCAGGAACAGCTCTACCGCGATCAGCCCGACGACGCCGAGCGAATCGGCGATGCGCATCGCCAGCTTTTCGGCTTCGCGCTGCACTTCTGCGGTGATTCTCGCCGGCACGATGGACAAATGAAGAATATTGTCCACATGTATATTTTCCGCCGCAGGAAAAGCTTTCACTTCCCCGAGGGGGCTTCTCGCTGCAATAACGGACAATTCCTTGTCAAAATGGATGAATTGTTCGAGCACAAGCTCCGTCTTCGCCCGGCTCAGCGTTTCGTAGGCTTCCCCGACCTCATCCAGAGAGCGAATCACCCACTGGCCTTTGCCGTCGTAGCCGCCGGTCGCCGTTTTGAGCACGCACGGCGTACCGAAGCGCTCCACAGCTTCCCGAAGCTGCCCGGCGCTTGTAATCTCCGCATAGGGCGCTACCGGCACACCGGCCGCTTCGATCGCTCTTTTTTCGCGCAGCCTGTGCTGCGTCGTATATAAAAGCTTGCTCCCCTGCGGGACGTAAGCTTCTTGCATCAAAATGTCGGTAACGTGCGCGTCGACGTTCTCGAATTCGTACGTAATGACGTCCGACCGCGCGGCCAGCCTTCTCGCCGCCTCCACATCGTCATAACCGGCCAAAATCTGCTCGTCGGCGACTTGGCCGCAAGGCGCGTCCTCCGTCGGATCGAGCGTAATAAAGCGATAGCCCATGTTCCGTCCGGCCAGAGAGAGCATGCGGCCGAGCTGGCCGCCGCCCAAAATGCCGATGGCGCCTCCCGGTTTAATGACTTTACCGTCTGCTCGTGTCATGACAGGTCACTGCTTTCGATTACGGTCTGCGCGATGCGCTCGCGGCGGGCTTTGATTTTCGCTTGCAGCTGCGGATCGAATGCGCCCAGTATTTGCGCCGCGAGCAGTCCGGCATTCGTCGCGCCGGCATGACCGATCGCCACCGTAGCAACGGGGATGCCCCCCGGCATTTGCACGATGGACAGCAGCGAGTCCAGACCGTTCAGCGTGGACGTTTTCACCGGAACGCCAATAACCGGAAGCTCGGTTTTGGCTGCTACCATCCCTGGCAGATGAGCCGCCCCGCCCGCTCCGGCTATAATCACTTGAATGCCGCGGCCTGCCGCCGACGCCGCATATTCGAACATAAGATCCGGCGTCCGGTGCGCGGAAACGACCTTTTTCTCATAAGGCACTCCGAGCTCCTCCAACATGTCGCATGCGTGCTCCATCGTTTCCCAATCCGACTGGCTTCCCATAATGACACCAACACGTACAGTCATGATAAACCTACTTTCTTCAATAATAGAGGCTGTCAGCAAACTAAAAAATGCCCAGGGCTAGAATGCACGATTCTACACGCTGGACAGCAAAAGAACCGAATGCAAAAAGACCATCATCTATCTATGGTTCCCGGCATTCGCATCCTCGTAGTCCAAAAATTCACGGTTTTTGGGTAGAAACTTTCAGGCCTTATCCCCGACATTATACGAGTCGATTCGACATCTTCAATTAGTGGGGAACTTGTTTCCCGCTTACCTAGTTTACTACCAACTAACGTGTCATGTCAATTTCAAAAAACGAACATTTTCCCGCACTTGCTTTTAAAAAGTTCGCGTTTTGGCGGCGATGTATAAAAAAATGAAGGCGGAATGAAATCATTCGTCAGTTCCATTAAGAAAAAGGGGGAATACTGGGATTATTACCAACAAAAAAACAAAACGATCACCCGACTAGCGACCGCTCGAACTCATCAACATATTTTGGCAAATAATTCGCGCAGCCCGAAGGCGATCACTCCCCCATGTTCTACTGCATTATACCATGCCGCATATCCCCCGATACAATCTTGTATGCACACCGATCAGACAGGGGGCGATTCCTCTATCGTGTAAATAAACTTGTCGGCCAGACTCTTGGAAACGTGAGAAAAAGTGGACCGGAGTGGGTGCAGTTGCCTGTAAAGTAGCTTGTCACGTGAAAACCTGCAAATGCGCAGGTTTTTTCTGTAAAAAGGGGGCATTTTGGCGAAAAGCCTGCAATTGTGCAGGAATTTTCGATGAAAATGAACCTGAGACCATGTTCGCGGCAAAAAGCCTGCACAATTGCAGGAATTTGTCGTGGCCGGCGTATCCATCGAGCAAAAACTGTACTTTTGCAGGTTTTTTTCGCGCAACCAGGCAGATGATGCGACCGGCTCTGGCGGGCGGGTTTCGGCCGGGCGGGTTTCCGCCGGGCTGGCTTCGGCCGCATGCCCTGCCTTGTCTTGCCGTGGTGCCTGCCCTGCCATCCCGTGCCATGGCATTCCTGTAAAGTAGCTTGCAGCGTGAAAACCTGCAAAAGCGCAGGTTTTTTCCGTAAAAAGGGTTCATTTTGACGAAAAGCCTGCAATTGTGCAGGAATTTTCGATGAAAATGAACCCGAGCCCATGTTCGCGGCAAAAAGCCTGCACAATTCAGGCTGTTGAGAAACCCCTGTTTGTTTACGAAAGCATAACGAATCATTTGGAAAAAAAGTATTTCAGGGGGGGAAATGAGGGTTTGAATGAGGTCTGTACCTCATCCTGCTTTCTTGGAGAGGT
>NZ_JBYLHY010000030.1:0-104499 GCF_057749925.1 Paenibacillus sp. sgz302191 | reverse complement strand
GGCGCGAGCTGCAACTCGGTATCCGGGCGGACCCTTCGACTGAAACGTTGGACTTCCGCCGCAGACGGCTCGTAAATCGCTACTCCACGAAGCCGCCGTTTTCCATCCGGTATTTGCAAAATAGGCTTGATTCTCTTGTTGGAGAAGGAAAAGCAATCGTTAGCGTTGATGTTCAAAACTTCATCATGAAAGTGACGATCAGTATTCCAGACGCGGCATACTTTCGGGAGATCCAGCGGACGATTGAGGTCATCAAGCCTGCGAATATGGCCTATCAGCAGGCATCCTCCTTGGCGGACGGTATTGCATTAGAGGAACATATCTGGCGAACATACTTGTTCAGGAAAACATCTTTAGGGACCTGGCGCGTCGGCATTACGCCGTTTGCATCGGCTGGGGAGGAGGAAAAGATCAAGTGATTCCTAACGCATATCTCAACGAACTTGCCATATACACGAAAGATAAAATATCGAAAGTCGTAATAAACGGATCGTATGAGATCACGACATTTACTACGCGGCAGGTCACGGCGAGCACCGTAGAGCTGGAGTATACTATTCCTCTTTTCGCTGGGCAAGCCTGGGTGCAATTGATCGAGGTTTTGAGCAGCAGCGGGTCGGTTATTTCCTCAAATGCCGTGATCATTCCAATCGTGAGCGACACAATTATGAAACAAACCATTTCGATAAAGGAGGCATGAGGCGATGCCTTATAATGGAAATACAAACTGGCAATACGGCCAGATTGTCACGGAAGCTGACATGAATAGAATTGAGCAGGGCATAATGGATATTGATAGCCAAAAGGCTCCTTTGGATTCCCCAGTATTCACTGGTACGCCGAAAGTGCCAACTGCTGCACCGGGAACGAATGATACTACGGCAGCTTCGACGGGTTTTGTGAAAGCTGCTGTAGCCGATGGAGTAGCAGCGAAGGACAAAGCAAATGATGCACTCATTATGTCAACAAGCGCGGTAACGATAGCTTCATTCATGCCAACGACAAAAAACAACTTCATGATAACGGGATCGTTCAGAGTCACAACCGCTACAACGAATGTATCAGCAACAATTACCTATGCCGATGGGTCGGGCAATCAAACAAATCTGTGGCTGAGTACGCAAGCGTTTGGGGTGGGTAGTTATAGCTTGGTTCCAGTCACTATAAATGCAATAGGAGTTATCTTTTCTCCTATCTCTGTTAGTTTTACAGCTGGAGTTGCAAATAGAGTATACGCATCAGTGTCTATAGTGGGGGTGTGAACATGGCACAATTAGTAGTTTCAGGCACAGCTACTGCCGACAAGGTATTAGTAGGATCAACTTTCTCGGCGGGTGCTCTATACGGAGCCAATGGGTCGATGCCGAATAATGGCACGGTGACGATCACGCCGGGCGCTGCGGCGCAGTCTATTCCGGCCGGATATCATAACGGAAGCGGAACCGTACTGGCCGTTCCAGTTCCTGCCGCGAACGTACTCGCGGGTACAACAATTGCGGGAACACCAGGGACGATGGTGAACAATGGAGCTTCGTTATATTTTCCTAACACAGTCAATGTGTCAATTGCAACAGGATATCACTCAGGCAGTGTTGTTGCAGCAGTTGGAGGAACGGCTACACCCGACAAAGTTGTGAGCGGTTATACGTTTTCTTCGGCAAATGGGATGGATCAAACCGGCACGTTGAAACCAATGAAAACGGCCAAAGTCACCATTTCGGGGTTTTTATTCAATATCACTGGTCTGACATTCACTCCTGTTTTGATTCTTGCGAATCACGGGGGAAGCTACGATACAAATTCAAATGGAACAGGATACCGGTCCAATGTTAGCGCCACCTACATGTATACTACGAATACAACGGATTTCGGTTCTATGACCGGGGTTTCTCAGTATTTTCAGTTGGGATCCGGGGCGACCGGGGGCATGTACGGCACAAGTATGGGCGTAACAAACCTAGGGTATGGCGGGTGCACGCTTACTTTTTACGTTGGTCCAAGCGGGGTATATCCAATTTCCGCAAGTACAACAGTTACCCTACTTGGGTATTAGGAGGCAGGGCAAATCATGTTACAAATTGGAAGAAGAATATATTTCGAAAAAACAACGGAGGCCGTTATCCTTGATACCGGAGAGCGCTCCGGGGACGTAGTTGAAACGACAATAGAGCAGGATTTCGCTGCATATCCAGCACTGGCCGACCGCGACTCCGAAACGATTGGATGCATTCAATTGGAATACGGCCAGCATGCCGAAGAATTCATGAAATGTATCGGGTTCAGGATCAACGAAGAAAAGCAACTTGAATTTAGCTACCCAAATACCAGTGAAGCACCGGCTTAATGTCGGTGCTATTTTTATGCGAGGAGTGGATTGCTATGGTTACACTACCGACTATAAAACGTGGCGATACGTTTCAATATCTGGCAACTTGGGAAGGTGCGAGACTGGAAGAGTTACGCTCTCAAATACGTGTTCCATACGATAGGCTTGTTGCGAATGCCGTCATTGAAGAAACTGAAACGCCATTTACGTTTCGTTTCAGTGTTACGGATACCACAGGTTGGCCGCTTGGCGTGCTTGTAACCGATATTAGGCGAAAAAGCGGGGGCGTTATTACAACCTCCGAAACGATGAATATCACAGTAATAAAGGACGTGACCCATGACTAATCCTATAAACGTGACACCCGGTCCCGCCCCTGTGCCGATTGTCATTTCAGCCGGCGGCGGTGGATCAGGAACGCCAGGGCCAAAAGGTGACAAAGGCGATAAGGGAGATAAAGGGGATACTGGCCCAATGGGTCCGCAGGGTCCAATTGGGCCAAAAGGTGACAAAGGGGATGCTGGCCCACAAGGGCCCGCGGGTGCCGATGGATCCAAAGGAGAAACAGGCCCAGCAGGTACGCAGGGCTTGCAAGGGCCAAAAGGAGATACGGGAGAAACGGGAGCCGCAGGACCGCAAGGTCCGGCAGGCCCTACCGGTGCAACCGGACTGCAAGGCCCGGCCGGGGCAACCGGATCCGCGGGCGCAAATGGACAAGGTGTGCCTACTGGCGGCACGGCGGGACAAGTTCTAACCAAAGTCAGCGGGGCTAATTATGATGCGCAGTGGTCAACCCCTTCTGGAGGGGGTAGCGCAGCGACTCTGCTGGGCAGCTATACCTTAGCGCCTACGTATTGGGATAGCACATCGATTACGGTAGACGCCGCCGCGGATACGTTGACAATCCCTGGGCATACGTTGATTGCAAACGATCAGGTCATGGTCACGTTCCAAAAAGGGCGCACTACATCTTCGGTGCCCACGGGGATCATTCCCGGGAAAATCTATTATGTGCGGGCCGTCTCTGGTAACTCCTTCAAGCTTTCTACTGTAAACACCGATACCGGACTAATTGACTTGACGAATACAGGGACGCCTGGAACATGGCGTATTGAAAAAACAACTGGCGTCCAAACAATCACGATCAGCGGCCTTAATGTTACTGGCCCGCTGAGGGTTGTTTTTCGGAATGGCGGCATGACCGGGAGCTATGCTGGATGGATGCTAAAAATCAATGGAGTTTCGACCAGTGATATTTATTACATGCAGCAGAGCGGCAGCGGGCTTGCAAACAACGCGCTCCTTGCCGATTTCGGAAGTAACAATCCGATCCGCATACTGACAACGATTGATTTGATATGCAAAAACAATCAGATTACCTTTACCGGCGCGACTACTTATGAAGGAACGTCAAGTTCAAGTGCGACCATTGCAAACAACGTTTTGATAACCAGTATTGGATTTACAACGGTAGATTCATCAAAATTTAGTAGCCTAACAAGTATCGCTATCCAGGCCGGGAACGGAATGTTCAACGGGGATGCCACTTTGGAGGTCTGGCAGCTATGAAAGAAATTATCTACGATGCAAAGACGCAGCAGTCAATGGAAATAGAAAAGGTTGAGGATATCGCCATACCTGAGCGCACACCCTCTCCAGAAGAACAAATAACGGTGCTCAAGGCGCGGCTTGCTGTAGCTGAACAAGCTGCTTCCGACAATAGCATTACCCAGCAACAATTGCTGGAATTACTCATTGATAAGGGAGTGATTTAGGATGGCCGTTAACCCACTATTAGTTAGGTCATATGCAACAAATGTTTATTTGACAGGAAAAAACAGCTTGGCAAATATCGCGGCTCAACGACCGGAATATGTCGCTCCGGTCATGCAATATGCTGCCGAGAATTACTATGTAAATGATATCGACAATGCGCTAACCCAAGGATGGATTACGGCCCAGGAGCACGCCGACACACTCGCTCTAAAAGGGCCGGAAGACCCACAATACAGAAATGTAGCTGCAAAATCTGCTACTGAGGGAGAGGTACTATGAGTACAAAATTTCTGTTAAACAATTTACTTACCGCGGCGGCGGGAGAAACCGGGAAAGAAGCGGGGTTCGCGGGCATTGTAGCAGCGGTGGGAACGTTCATCGCGGCTGGGCTGGGCGGCTGGGACATCTCAATAAAGATTCTCGTATACGCGATGATCGGGGACTATCTTTCCGGCGTGTTTGGGGCTGTGAAAACAAAAAGCCTGAACAGCGACGTGATGTTCTGGGGCGGGATCAGAAAGGGCATGGTTTTGCTTGTCATATCCTTGGCCGTGCTATTGGACGAATTTATTGGTGGTCAAGCCCCTGTCTTTCGCACGCTTGCGATCTATTTCTATATTGGACGAGAAGGACTATCGCTAATAGAAAATTCCAGCATTCTGGGCTTCTGGTGGCCGCCAGCTATCAAAAATTTGTTAGAGCAACTGAGACAGAAAGGCGAGGGGCAAAAATGAACAAGCAATCATTCATCGAACAAATCGCCGTGGCCGCGGTGCAAGGTATGGCCGAAACTGGTGTGCTTGCCAGCATCACGATAGCACAGGCCGCATTGGAGAGTGCCTGGGGGCAGTCAGCACCCGGCAATAATTTGTTCGGTATCAAGGGCAGCGGACAGCAGCAGACAACCCAAGAATATATAAATGGCAAGTGGGTGCAGGTCGTAGATGGGTTTCGCGTGTATGAGGATTGGTACGGCAGTATATCGGATCACTCGAAGTTCCTGATCGAAAACGGCAGATATTCGAAAGCCGGCTTCTTCGACCGATGCGCAGCACGTGATTACGCAGGAGCTGCGCGGGCGTTGCAGAGCGCGGGGTATGCGACCGATCCGCAGTATGCGGCAAAGTTGATTCAGATTATAGAGGCAAGCGAGCTGCAAAAATACGATATGGAGGAGTATGAGGAGACGATGAAATTCGAAAACGATTGGCAGTGGAAACAACTCGGGGACGCGCTGGATGGTTTATACAAGAAGGGGATCATTTCGGACTATACCTGGGCGGAAAAAGCCTACACGCGAAAACTAACGCTGTCTGAGCTTACTTTCCTGAACACGGTTATCGTTGCGCGGCAGCAGGGCGTAGAGGTATAGCAGGAGGTTGTTTACAAAATATGTAATGACATGATATAATAAAACTAAATCCGAAAGCATCGGTCAAAAAAGCCCAGGGAAAGCATCCCTTGGGCTTTTTTTTGCTTGTGATCAGGAAAATTTTCCTTATCGATACTACTCCTTAGAACCCTCTCTTTTGGATAGCGGTTTCTTTACTAATGTTCTTTTGTATATGTATGGTGTACCGTGATATTCCCAGTTGTGTTTTTTCTTCTCCCTTTGCGAAATTGAAACCTTCAATTGTACATTCGCAACTTGACGTTGAAACTCACCCATGTATCGTTTGCATCGATTCAAACCAGCTTCTTCGGTTGTGCTGAAAAAAGTTTTAAGATGAAACCCATTTGCGCTAATATCAAATCGGAAGATATTCATGTGTGGGCGCCTCTCTTCGATGAAATCATCATTACAACCAATTCACTAAAAAAACACGAAAATAACAACCACCCCTATGTAATCAAACCCATATGGCGCAATTTCTTTTTGATATCTTCTAGCTTTTCGGACTTTACAGCCGCGGAATACGCTCGTATTAAGTTCGGATTTTCTTCTATTCTTTGAAGCAACTGAAACAGAATGAGTTGGCGCTTTTTCCCGATGCGCCTGACTCCCTTCAAATCTTCCCACGTTTCATTCATTATACTTTCCAGGGTTTCATAACCAGCTCTATGAAGTACATTAATAGCCATAAATACATTCTGTAAATGTTCCGAATCATTTTTCGCATCTAGTAAGCAAAAAATAGGGTACTTTAAAATTGATTCCGGAATTGAATATAGTTGTCTTAACGGTGTTTTCTTGTCATCAATCATTGTCATAGATGCTTTCACCTCATATGCCGTTTAAATCCATTTTGCAAAATAAACTATTCTTGTGCAACTCATTTATTTCGTTTTCAAAGAACAATCTATGTAAAGGGGAGTTGCGCGCTCCCTCGTAGCGGATATCCGCGACTCTCCGTCAGGTAGGCGGAGAGTTTCGTCCGCTCCGCGGCGGACTCGTCAGGCGTCTTCATTTTAACAGGTGCTTGGAAATATAAGAGCGTCTACCCACATTAGTTTTAGCCCCAAACCAAGCCCCATTTAGCCCCAAATGGGTGCATTTTAGTGCATTAACTTGCATTATTGATTAAATGAAAAAAGCCCGGAACCGCTGATAAACAGGGGTATTCGGGCTTTTTATCGTAGTATCTTGCGCGTCAATTTTATTAACGGCTGTAGAACTCGACGATTTGTTTCTCGTCAATTTCTTGCGGAAGCTCGGAGCGCTCAGGCAAACGGATGTACTTGCCTTCCATAGCGTTCTCGCTGAATTCGAGATAAGTAGGCAGGTAGTTGCGGTTAGCAAGAGCTTCTTTCACTGCGGAAAGGTTTCTGCTTCTTTCGCGAAGGCCGATTACGTCGCCAGTAGATACGATGTAAGAAGGAATATCTACTTTTTTGCCGTTCACAGTTACGTGTCCGTGAGCGACCAATTGACGAGCGCCCGCGCGGGAGTTGGACAGGCCAAGGCGATATACCAGGTTGTCCAGACGGCTTTCCAGCAGGATCATGAAGTTTTCACCCGCGATACCTTGCAGCTTGGAAGCTTTGTCGAACAGGTTGCGGAATTGTTTTTCGTTCAAGCCGTACATATGGCGAAGTTTTTGTTTCTCTTGAAGTTGAACGCCGTAGCCGCTCAGCTTTTTACGTTGTCCTGGACCGTGTTGGCCCGGAGGGAAAGGGCGTTTCAATTCTTTGCCTGTACCGCTCAGGGAAATGCCAAGGCGGCGGCTTAATTTAAATTTAGGGCCTGTATAACGTGCCATGTTAGGAAAAACTCCTTCTTTTCACATATAGTTAGTAGATGCGTCTTAGATGTCCGGGTGAAGACACGTGCCTGGTTTTGCTTACGAGTCGTAAAATAAGGGGACTCCCTGGCAAGAATAGTTCAGCCGCTGTCTTGACAGGAGCAAAATCAGTGAGGGTGATCACAAATGGCATTCACCGCAATCATGTTTGTACTCGACTTCTAATTTTATAAAAAACATGACCGAGTGTCAAGCTGAATTCTACCGCACGCTATCGAAGCCGATTGAAAAACTCGTGCAATACACATAGAAACATAGTATGATAAATGAAGTAAACATATCGCTGCAGAGTAAGACATAATCAGTCGTCAAAGGAGAAGCCTATGAGTGAACTACTTCGTAGTCAGAGTCAATATATGATTGCCGGTCACTTCGAAGAGTTGCTTCGTCAAGGGCTGCTTCTCTCCAATGATGCTTCAAATATGGCGCAAGACATGCCGTTCATGCAGCAGGCTTTTGCCGGCTGGAAAAGCCAGAACGCGCCGGAGATGCTGCCTCCGGAGACGCTGTTGATTTTAACGGATTCGCTTTTGGGCGCGCTCGATTCCTGCTCCGGCAAGACGGCCGGGGAAATGGGCCGGATCCGTTCCGCCAAGTCGTGGACCGTAGCCGAGCAGGGGGATAACCCGTTCGCCAGAAGCGCCGCGCTGCGGACGCTGTGCAGGATGAACGGAGGAGAAATGGAATCCCGCGCTCTGCAACCGGTGGCCGGCGTTTCCTTGCCGATTGTGAATGAGCAGGGCCATCCGCTCGGCTACCTCGGGTTGTTTTCCGCCGCTGTGAGCGAGGCGCAGGATCTGGTGCAGCTGCTTTATATGATCGTCGTATCTTTGAAAAGCAGCGCCCAGTTGCTGATTGAGCGGCGCAAGTACGAGCTGCTGCAGCGCCACAATCAGCACAATGAACGGGAATCGAAGAAGCAGCAAGTTTTGTTCGAAGCTTCCAAGAAACTGCATGCCAAGATCGATGTCGACTCCGTTTTAGCGGAAGTCATCGCGAGTCTGCACAGCGTGTATCCCAACATCGAAGTGGATCTGCTGCTTTCCCAGGACAGCCATAATACGGGATTGCCGGTGAAGCCGCTCAATTTTCAAAATCTGGACGACGATATCAACACCAAGGCTTTTATGGAAGGGCACATCATTTTCGAGCCGGTTTCCGGAGACGAAGGGCCGAGCTGCGGCGATATTGCCGTCCCGCTGTCAGGCAAACAGGGCGTGTACGGCGTGCTGCACCTGCACTCCGAGCACGACTTGATTCATTCCTCCGACCTGCGGTTTATTTCCGTGCTGGCCGATACGGCCGGTTCCGCATTTGAGAATGCGAAGCTGTACGAGCAGTCCAACGTGCTCATAAATGAACTTCGGTTAATTAATGAAATTACGAAGCGGCTGAACCAGAGCTTGCGTCTGAGCGAAATTTTCAGCTTCGCTTCAAGCGAGCTGCTGACGATATTTAACGCCGATTACAGCTGTATTTTGCAGACGGACAAGGAAGCGGGAAAATTGGTCGTGCAGGCCAGCAACCTGCCGTCGATTTTCCACGAAACGTTTTCGCTGGATCAAGGCTTTTCCGGCCTCATCTGCACGACGAAAGAGCCGGTCATCATTTCCGATTACTGGATGAATTCGAAAGTGGAATCCAAGCTGATGGAGATGAGCCGCTCGCGGTCTCTCATCGGTTCGCCGATTCTCGTAAACGGGGAGGTCGTCGGCGTCATTCTTGTCGTTCACCGCAAGCCGAACTTTTTCTCGTACGAAAATTACAAGCTGTTGCAGGTGCTTTCCGGCCATATCGGACTGGCGATGAGCAACGCTTCTTTGCACGCCGAAGTGAGGCGGATGGTGATCACGGACAATTTAACCGGACTGTATGTGCGCCATTATTTGGACGAGCAGGCCAATTTGATGCAAAAGAAAGATTTTTGCGGCTCTCTGATCGTTGTCGATATCGACAATTTCAAAAAAGTCAACGATACATACGGGCACCAGGTCGGAGATAAAATTTTGATCCAGGTCAGCCATATTATCAAAAGCAGCATCCGTGACAGCGATATTGCCGCCAGATGGGGCGGCGAGGAGTTGGCCGTATACTTGCCTCAAGTGGCCAAGGAACAGACCGTGCGCATTGCGGAACGCATTCGCGTCAGGGTTTCGCAGGAAACAAGTCCGGGCGTAACCGTATCCTGCGGCGTATCGGATTGGAACTGGGAAGAGGACAAAATCAGCGTCGAGTCGCTCTTTTACCGGGCGGATATGGCGTTGTACCAGGCCAAACATAACGGACGCAACCAGATTCAGATAGGCTAGCGGCAGAAGCACTTGTCCTGGAATAGGACGGGTGTTTTTTCAATTGCTGCATCCGTTTGTCATAGTTTGGCTTTGTTGGGGAAAACTTCAATTAGGACGATAACGGCTTCGGATGGCAGGGAGCGGTGTTCGCGAACAGGCCGAACCGTCATCCCGGTTCCCGCTTTCTGATCCCGTGCGAACATGATACAATAGTTGGAACTGAGGAGAGGGTGGTCGAAATTTGCCGATATTAAAGAGAAAACGGCTTTTGCAAATCGGAATCGGACTGGCATTGGTCGCAGGTCTGGTCTACTTTTTCTTTTTTACGCATACCGGAGGCAAATTGCTGCACAGCAACATGCAGGAGCTTTCCGAGCACTTAAGATCGCTTGGCATCTACGGCCAACTGCTCGGCATGCTGCTTGTACTCGTTCAAACGTTTTTTCCCTTTGTTCCTTTTGTGCTCGTGGCCGGCGCGAATGTCGTCATTTTCGGAATCAAATGGGGCTTTGTCGTCAATTATGTGATGTCGTGTATCGGGGCGGTGGTTTCATTTTATTTCGCCAGGTATTACGGCCATGAGTGGGTGGAAAAGCGCTTGCAGCGTTTTCCGGCAGCCATGCAGTTCAGCCGGCGCATGGAGAAGCAGGGCTTTTTTTATGTGTTGATCGGAAGGCTGATTCCGGTTGTGCCTTCATCGGCGATCAATTTCGCCGCAGGGCTTACGCGGATGCCGTTCTCGCAGTTCTTTTACGGAACTTTGCTGGGCAAATTGCCCATCGTGTTTTTGGAATCGATGATTGCCCACGATCTGTTTCACTTCCGCAAATATAAAGGCAGACTGATGCTGCTTGTCGTCGTTTTCATATTGCTGATGCTCGCCGGAAACTGGGTCAAGAAAATGCTTACATCGAATCGAAAGTAAAGCCGGTCAAGGATAAAGCAGGAAAATTTTTTGTTGCGCTTTCACGCCTTTCCAAGTTATCATAGAGGAAGCAAGCGACCGATTTTTAGTGAAAAATGGAGGAATGTAACATGCCAAGTGCAAATAATGCCGCTATCGTTGAAATTTCCCAAACCGCCAACAAATTCAGATCGTCTATCGTTCTGCAGTACGATAATAAGTATATCGATGTGAAAAGCATTCTGGGATTGTTTACAACTCTGCTTAGCTCCAGCAATTATGATCTCCACGTGCACGGTCCGGATGCGGATGAAGCGAAGAAGGCTATGGCTGACGTTTTCTCCAAACATAACCTGGGCGTCAACATTATTGAAGACTAATAAGCGAGCGCAAGAAGGTATTCTCAGAATCTCTGAGGGTACCTTCTCTTGTATATTGAAGCGATATCGCTTATCATAATCATATAAGGACGGATGACTTTGCGTACGAGGGGGAAGTGAGATGTCTTCATCTGATCTACTGGTTAATTTGAATCAAAAAGCGCTCAGTCTTCTGCAAGAAGATGCCAATAAAATCGAAAAGCTGATCGAAGTACAGATGGAAAATTTGACGACACGTCAATGCCCGTTGTACGAAGAGGTGCTGGATACGCAGATGTACGGACTGTCCAGAGAAGTGGACTTTGCCATTCGGGCCGGACTTATTTCCGAAGCTGCGGGCAAAGATATTCTCAGCAAGCTCGAACGCAATCTTGCACAGCTATATGAAGCGCTAAATGCCAAAAAGTAACCCGATAAAGGGTTACTTTTTTTGTTCTAAACAAGGTAGAAGACGACACCAAGGATGATGTAGACGACGAGCAGCAGCAGCCCTTCATACCAGTTGGTGGAGCCGTCCTGCGAAATCGACTTCGTAATAAAGACGGCTACTGCAATCGCCGCAAGCTCGTAATTGGAGAATACGATGTTCATAGGCGTGCCGCCAATAAAGAAGCTGACGAGCACGAGGACGGGAGCTACGAACAAAGCGATTTGCAGGGAGCTGCCGATCGCTATTTCAACAGCTGCGCCCATTTTGTTTTTCAACGCCATCATTACCGCAGCGCTGTGCTCCGCCGCATTGCCGATAATGGCAATAAGGAAGGCGCCGACAAACAGTTCGGATAATCCGAACTTATGGGTCACCTCTTCGAGCGTGCCGACCAGCCATTCGCTTGTAAACGCCACCATGGCGGTCGCCAAAATCAGAAAGACGATCGATGTGTTTTTCGACCAGGCGGGCTCGCCATGTTCGACGGCTTCATCGGACAGTATGTTCTTGTGCGTAACCATGGAGAACAGAAGCCACAGCAGATAGGCGGCCACCAGCAAAATAGCGACGATCATGCTCATCGAAGACGTCTCTTTGGTAGTAAGGCTGCCGGCAAATACCGCCGGAATGAACAAGGCGATAACCCCAAGCAGCATCAGGGACGAGTTGTGCGACGCGAGCTTCACGTTGAATGACTGCTCTTTGAATTTAAGCCCCCCGGCAAAGACGCTCAGCCCGAGCACGAGCAGCAGATTGCCGATAATGGAGCCGGTCAAACTGGCTTTTACGACATCGAACAGCCCGTCTTTGACCAAAAAGATGGCAATGATCAGTTCGGCTGCATTGCCGAATGTCGCGTTTAAAAATCCGCCCATCCTTTCGCCGGCGTAGTGCGCTACGCTCTCTGTCGCTTTACCCAAAAATCCGGCCACAAAAATAACCGCAATGGCGGAAATGACAAATTGCACGGTTTGGTTAACATGCAAAAAGTGGGCTGCCGCGCTTAAGGCGAAAGTTGCGATGAGACCGCCATAAAACAGTTTCCCTTTCAATACGAACCCTCCGACTGTGAAAAAATGACAAATCTATATTTGAACTTATTTTACTATACCGATTTTTGAATGCAAAGTAAATTCAGTTTTACAGAGTTGTGCTGTTCTTGCTTTCGTCTTTTGAACTTATTACAATAGATTTATATCAAGCAAGGGGAGTGATCCGTATGTCCGAAGACAACCAAACTGGCTTAATTCGTATTTCCGATGACGTAGTATCGACAATTGCAGGACTTGCCGCTCTGGAAACACCAGGAATTGCAGGCATGTCAGGGGGCATTTCGGAAGGATTGGCAAAACGCTTGAGCGGTAAAAACGTGCAAAAGGGCGTTTCCGTCGAGGTCGGACAAGTAGAAGCCGCCATCGATCTCAGAGTGATTGTGAATTATGGCTCCCGCATTCAGGATGTATGCCGGGATCTTCAGGAAAATGTGAGAGAAGCGGTTGAGAATATGACGGGACTTTCTGTCGTGGAAGTGAATGTAAAAGTGGAAGGCGTTGCCTTCAAAGAAGAAGAGAAAGAAATCGATGATCCTCATCGCGTCAAATAAAAAAAGGAAGACCCCACCGAATCGAGTTTCGGTCAGGGTCTTTTTTTTGCCGGTGCATCGGGCTTGCGCGCTTGTTCTCGCGATATGCTGAGCAGGATGCCCATGCTGATGAGACAAACGATCAGGGAGGAGCCGCCGGCAGAAATGAAGGGCAGCGTCACCCCGGTCAGCGGAATCGTGCTTGTCACCCCGCCTATGTTGATAGCGGCCTGGAATGCGAACATGCCCATAATGCCGACTCCGGCCAGCATGCCAAACAAATCCGGACTGCGAACGGCAACGAGGATGCCTCTCCATATAAACAGCAGGAAGACGAGAATATACATGGCGCTGCCGATGAAACCAAGCTCTTCTCCGATAATAGCGAAAATAAAGTCGTTGTGGGCTTCCGGCAAATAGTGCAGCTTCTGGATGCCTTGACCGAATCCTGCGCCTGCCAGCCCGCCGTGGCCAAAGGCGTATAAGGATTGAATCACCTGATACCCGGTATCGGAATGATCCGCCCAAGGATCGAGAAAAGATTTCAGACGGCTTATCCGATATCCTTCGCCGCCGGCAGCCGCCGATTTGTTCATGACGGAAAGGCCGATGACCATCGCGGCGATCGCAACGAGACCTGTCCCCAGCGCAAAAACATGCTTGAGATTAGACCCGCCTACGAAGATGACGATGGCCGAGCAAGCCAGAAGAATCATGCAGGAGCCCAGGTCGGGCTGGCGCATAATGAGAAAGCTCACGAATCCGACAATGAGCAGGGCGGGAAGCAGCCCTCTTTTGAAATCGCGAAATTTCTCTTCCTTATTGCTGATCAGGGTAGCCAAATAAAGAATGACGGTCAATTTGGCGAACTCCGTAGGCTGGATGCCGTAATTGCCGATATTGTACCAACTGCTGGCGCCGTTGGCATTGGGTGTGAAAATAACGAAAATCAGCGCTACGACAACGATGAAAAATGCAGGAATGACGAGCTTCTTGAATTTGGAATAGTGGATGTTCATGCACATCAGCATGGCTCCGCCGCCCAAGGCTGCGGCGAGCAGCTGTTTTTTCGTAATGGCCCACGGATCGCCCCATTTAAAAGCGCTTGTTGCGGAACTGGCGCTGAATACCATGGCAAGTCCGAAGCAGACGAGAGCCAGCGTTAAAAAAAGCAGCAGAAAGTCCGGCGTTCCTCTGCGCGGGGAATTCATACGGTCTCCCCGCTTAGTCGGCCAACAGCTGCTTCAACTGCTCTAATTTTTGCTTGATCACTTTATTCACAGCGTCCGGAATAGGTGAATTGTAATCCAGGCCGTGAGGGAACGTTTCCCGTCCTGCATAGGCATCTTCCAAATACAGCACCGCGTAAGGGGATTCAAGTTTGCCGGATTCCACCCGTGCGTTCACGCGCAGGAAATAAACGGCGTTTCCAGGTTTATCTTCAATTTTAAGATCATAGGTCGCGCGGGTATATTCCCACTGCCAACGAACAAATCCGAGTTTGGCCGTTACTTCATCGAGATGAGCCAGATCGCTCTTCAAGCCTTTTAGGCCGGTTGCTTCAATAATCACGGTTAACGCCTCCAAATTGTATGTATGCACTCTTTATTCATGATAGTATGTTTCCAAAAGTTCTGCAAGTGAACAGTGTGCAGGGCGGCCGGCTTGATCTGAACGAACTTGTCAGTTTGCAGATGAAACGCAGAGCTATATTTGATAGAATAAGGGACAAAGAGACGGATAACTTAACAAACAGATGCCTTAGGATGAGCGGAGGATTCCCATATGAAAGAAATGTTTGCCGGGTTACAGGAAGGTTATGAAGAAATGGTAGGGTGGAGACGGTATTTGCATCAAAACCCCGAGCTTTCGTTTCAAGAATATCGTACGGCCGAATTTGTAGCCCAGCATTTGAACAGCTGGGGAATCGAAGTGCGTACGCAGGTTGGCGGCAATGGCGTAGTCGGTCTGCTCCGCGGCGGACAACAGGGGCCGACCGTGGCACTGCGGGCCGATATGGACGCCCTGCCGATCCAGGATGAAAAAAGCTGCTCGTACGCTTCCAAGGTGGACGGTGTAATGCATGCCTGCGGCCATGATGCGCATACTTCGACACTGCTCGGGATCGCCAAGGCTGCGAGCCGCTATCGGGAGAAGCTTAAAGGCAATCTGGTGTTTCTTTTTCAGCATGCGGAAGAAACGACTCCGGGCGGGGCTGCCTCGATGATCGAAGACGGTGCGCTGGAAGGCGTCGATGCCGTATTCGGCGTCCACCTGTGGACCCCGTTTCCGGTCGGACAGGTGTACGCCAAAGCGGGCCCGATGATGGCTGCGCCGGACGAATTCGTCCTTCGCATTCAAGGCAAGGGCGGGCACGGCGGTTTGCCTCATCAGGCGGTTGACAGCATCCATGCAGGGGCGCAGCTGGTCGTCAATCTGCAATCGATCGTCAGCAGGCAGGTAGACCCGGTCGAACCGTGCGTCGTCACGATAGGCTCTTTTCAAGGCGGCAGCAGCTTCAATATCATCGCCGAGACGAGCACTCTCAAGGGCACGGTGCGGACGTTTAACGCCGAGCTGCGGGCCGATGTGAAAAGCCGTTTCGAGCGTACGGTAGCCGCCACTTGCGATATGTACCAAGCTTCGTATGAGCTTGAATATAAAATGGGCTACCCGCCCGTCATTAACGACAGCCGTGAGGCGGAGCGGTTTTTCAAAGTCGCAACCGGCTTGTACGGCGAGTCGGCGGTTCACGAATCCCCCCTTATTATGGCCGGGGAGGACTTCTCCTATTATTTGCAGCACAGGCCTGGCTGTTACATGTTTGTCGGCGCCGGGAATGCGGAGTCCGGAATCGTATATCCGCACCATCATCCGAAATTCGACATCGATGAACGGTCGATGCTATTTTCCGCGAAGCTTTTGCTGTCGATGGCTTTGGATTATATGGAATGAATCGTTTTTCCTCTTTCGACAAACGATATTATGGAAGCAGGCTCGCCCGTGCGGCGGATTTGCGTCCACATTACGAAGGAGGAATAACGGTTATGGCAAAAACAATCAAAGAACTGATGGCGAAAGATTGCGTCACCGTTACTTTGCAGGATAACGTATTTGAGATCGCAACGAAAATGAAACAGCACGATATAGGCTTCATCCCTGTTGTCGAAGGGAAGAAGCTGATCGGCGTTGTGACAGACCGGGATCTCGTTATCCGCGGCTATGCCGAGAAAAGATCGGGTTCGGCGGCAGTCGAGGAAGTGATGTCCAACGGTATCGCAACGATCGATGCGAACACGACAGTCGATGAAGCCGCCAAGCTGATGGCGAAAGAACAGGTGCGCCGCCTGCCCGTCGTAGAGAACGGTGAGCTTGTGGGAGTCGTGGCGATCGGCGACCTCGCCGTCCGCGATATTTTCGAGAATGAGGCTGGCGAGGCGCTGAGCCACATTTCTTCGAACCGCCAGCCGGTCGGGGCCAAGTAAAAGTAATCCGGCACAATCAGTCCGCATTCCTTCGGGAGTGCGGATTGTTTTTTGCCCTCTTTCGCAAGGTCTGTCAAAGAATGCAATAAGGTGGTCAATCGGCGACAAGATGCCCCGCTGTAAATATGCTACATTGATAACGTATTCATTAGGTGACCATTATGATGAGAAGGTGAAAGAAGAATGGAACAAGTACGTATCGGCATCATCGGTCTTGGCAACATGGGAACCGGACATGCCAAGTATTTGGCAAATAAGGAAGTAAAGGGCGCTGAGCTTACGGCTATTTGCGAGACAAGACCTGATCGCCTGGAGTGGGCCAAGGAAAATCTCGGCGCCGGTGTTCGGCTGTTCGACAACCTGGACGAATTTTTGTCTTCGGGCGCTATGGATGGGGTGTTGATCGCCACTCCTCACTTCGATCACCCGGATGTGGCTATCCGCGCTTTTCAAAAAGGGCTTCACGTGCTCTGCGAAAAACCGGCAGGCGTGTACACGAAACAAGTTCGCGCGATGAATGAAGCGGCTGCGTCTTCCGGTAAAATATTCAGCATGATGTACAACCAAAGAACGAATCCGCTGTATACGAAGCTGAAGGATCTCGTTTCCTCCGGCGAGCTCGGCGAGATTCGCAGAACGAACTGGATTATTACGAATTGGTACCGCTCCCAAAGCTATTACGATTCGGGCGGCTGGCGCGCGACCTGGGCCGGAGAAGGCGGCGGGGTATTGATCAACCAGGACCCGCATCAGCTCGATTTGTGGCAGTGGACCATCGATATGATGCCGAAGCGGGTGCGCGCTTTTTGCTACTTCGGCAAGCACCGCGACATTGAAGTCGAAGACGACGTTACCGCATTTGTGGAATACGAAAACGGGGCCACTGGCCTGTTCGTCACGACGACGGGCGAAGCTCCTGGAACGAACCGCTTCGAGCTTTCGGGGGACCGCGGCAAAATCGTGATCGAAGAGGGCAAGCTCACTTTCTGGCGGCTCCGCGTATCCGAGCGGGAGTTCAATGCGACGTACCGCGGCGGCTTCGGGCAGCCGGAATGCTGGAAGTGCGACATTCCGATCGAGGGCAAGGAAAGCGGACACAAAGGGATTACCCAGAACTGGGTAAACGCGATTTTGCACGGCGAACCGCTTGTCGCTCCGGGAGAGGAAGGCATCAAAGGGCTGATGCTGTCCAACGCGATGTTGCTCTCCACCTGGACCGACGGCTGGGTCGACCTGCCGATCGACGAAGATTTGTTCTACCACCATTTGCAGGAAAAAATCAAGCAATCCAAAGCAAAACAAACAGGCGAACAGCGTACGTTTGACGTATAAATTAGCCGGAGAGCCGGGGAGGAGCAAAAACAGATGCAAAAAAGTGACGGAATGAATTATGCGCCAAAAGGAAAGCCAAGCCCGGTCGTAGGTCAAGGCGAGTTCGCGTTTGCGGCGATCGGTCTCGATCACGGGCATATTTACGGGATGAGCAACGGACTGCAGGAAGCGGGTGCGGAGCTGAAATGGGTTTACGATCCCGATCCGCTGAAAGTTCAAGCTTTCTGCAAAACGTATCCGCATGTGCGGGTCGCCGTTTCCGAGCAGGAGATTTTGCAGGATGCGGAAGTCAGGCTCGTAGCCGGGGCGGCCGTGCCTTCGGAACGGTGCGCGCTCGGACTGAGAGTTATGGATCATGGAAAAGATTATTTCACGGATAAATCTCCGTTCACGACCCTTGAGCAGCTTGCGGCCGCAAAAGCGAAAACAGCGGCAACAGGTCTCAAGTATGCCGTATATTACAGCGAGCGGCTGCATGTGGAAAGCGCGGTATTTGCCGGACAGCTGATCGAGGAAGGCGCCATCGGCCGGGTTGTCCAAGTGCTCGGTCTGGGGCCGCACAGGCTCAATGCCCCTTCCAGGCCGGATTGGTTTTTCAAAAGAGAGAAATACGGCGGCATTCTTTGCGATATCGGCAGCCATCAGGTCGAACAGTTTTTATCGTTCACAGGCTGCAAGGATGCCAAGGTGCTGAGCAGCAAAGTGGGGAATTATAACAACAAGGATTATCCTGAGCTGGAAGACTTCGGTGATGCAACGCTTGTCGGGGATAACGGAGCGACCCATTATTTTCGCGTGGACTGGCTGACGCCGCAAGGGCTCGGCACATGGGGGGACGGACGGACCGTTATTTTAGGCACGGAAGGTTATATAGAGCTTCGCAAATATATCGATATAGCCCGCGATCCGAAGGGCGACCAATTGTATTTGGTCAACGGGCAGGGCGAGAAGCATTACAGCTTGCAGGGCCAGGTCGGCTATCCTTATTTCGGACAGCTGATCCTGGACTGCATTCATCGCACTGAACATGCGATGACGCAGGAGCACGCCTTCAAAGCGGCAGAGCTTAGCATGCTGGCCCAGCAGCAGGCTCTCCGGGTAGAGTAGTGCTGCACATGGATTGTATAAAAGCCCTCATCGGTTTGGAGAGCTGTTTTTTCACATGATAGCATAGCTGTACGTTCAGCTTGAAATTCGGGTAGTGGAGCGGTAATACCGCCAGCTGCCCGTTTTGCATTTCGGTCAATACCGTAGTCTTCGGCACGATGGAAATTCCGAGCCCGTGTATGACGCATTTTTTCACGGTTTCGTAGTTGTTGATTTCGTAGGCCAGCGTATAGCTGACTTGATGCGTACGAAGCATCGTTTCAAGCAGCAACCGGCACCGGCCCTGCTGGTAGGACATAAGAATCTCGCTGCCGTTCAGGTCTTGGGGGAGGATCGAGGTGCGCCCGGCCAAAGGATGGTCGCTGCTCGCGATCAGGACGAATTCCTCCTCCTTGACGAATTCAAAGTGCAGGTCGGGATCGCAGCGCTCCTGGTCCACGACGAATCCCAGGTCGCATTCGCCGGCTTTTAACGAGCGGTAGATGTCGTTCTCCGCAACTTCGCTGATGACAATGTTGATTTGCGGATACAGCTTTTTGAAAGCGCCCAAGTAAGGAGGGAATATGTAGGACGACATGGTCGTTTCATGCGTGCCGATCACGAAGCTTCCCGAGGTTTGGCCCGCAACAGAAACTTTGGATTCCTCATACAGCTTGATCAGCATGGCCGCATAGCGCAGCAGTTCCTCGCCGGCGGGAGTCGGCTTCATCTTTTTTCCGATCCGCTCAAACATTTCGATGCCGTAATCGGCTTCGAGTCTTTGAATTTGCGAGGTGACGCTGGATTGGGCGTATCCCAGCATATCGGCGGCTTTCGTAAAGTTTTGCCATTTGGCTACTTCAAGCGCGGTTTTGTAAACCGTTAAATCCATCCTTCAACCCCTCCTATCGATCAAAAATTTCGATGGAAACTATCAATTATTATAGATAACTATGGAAGTTATGACTATGGTAAAATCAATCGCAATCAACGGATAGGGGGATTAGCGATGTGGAATCCATACGAAGTAGAGAAAAATTACGAGCGGCATATGAAAGAATTAGAGAAGCGCGCGCGCTATGCCTATTGGTATGAAAAACCGCCGGGCCGGCGGGCATGGATAGGGATCGCGGCGGGAACGGCGGTGCTGGCCGTCGTACTGGCCGTCCTCGGGGCAGGCTATTTTTCCACGGCTTAACGGAACAGAAGGAGGGGAAGAAGCGGGAGTTTACTTCTCATCCTGCCACAGCCCCTTCTTATTTTGCCTCGCCGTTCGCTCCAAACCGACGAATTTTTTGGAGAAGAGCACGTTCGGCGGCACCGTCATCACATTCGCATAGCCCTCTTTGACTAAAGTCTCGTTGAACATTTCTTTCTCGCCCTTAATAAATACGTACCTGAGCAGTCTTCCGTATTTATCGGTATCGCCGGCATCGGTAAAGAGATAGACGGTTTTGCCGGACAATTTTTGCTTCGTAAAATCGCTTGCCTCTTTGCCGTATTTTTCCACCGGACTGTTCGGTTTCACGGTTTCCGGGGTATTGACTCCGATCAGCCGCACTTTTTCGCCGGATTTGGTTTCAAACGTATCCCCGTCAACGACACGCTTCACTTCTGTGGCCACGTAGGCATGATCTTTAAGTTCGGGATACTGCCCGATAATGGACTGGATTTCGCTTGAGCCGGGCTTGGCAGCTTGTTGCGAGCATCCTGTTAGCAGGAAAACGAGCAGCATAATGACGATTTTTTTCATAAAGCTTAGTAAAGCACCTCCAAAAATTGACGAATAATTCGAAGTTAGCACGGGACAGCGATTTTATCAAGGAGGAAATAAGCGGCGCACGATTTCACAAGGCCGCATTCCGTTATGAAAAAACGCCAAGCATCCTTGATAATTCAAGGAAGTTTAGCGTTTTTTTGCATAGTGTCCCTTTCGCCGTCGACACGCTTGCATCACAAGCTTTTGATCATTCGTATTTGGTTCAACATATTTTCAAAATAGCTTTCATTCCGGTAATGCTCCGTGAAGTAGTGCTCGAACCCTTCGATCGCGTCGTGCGCACCGCTGGCCGCAAACCGCTGGTACCAGGGCAAAATAAAAGCATGCAGCACGCGTAGTTTATCCATGCGAATATCGTCCTCGGTCAGACCGCGTCCTACAAAGCTTTGCAAAATGCGCTGGTAGCTGTCGATGAACACACGGCCAAAGTTGTAGCCTGCAGGCTCATTGCCTGCGTAGGAGAACATGCTGCGGTGAAGGACGCAAAATCGGGGGTTGTGCTCCAGCATGGCGTACTGCCAGTAAATCTGGTTAAACGAGGACTCGATAAACAGCGTGCGGTCCGCAATTTTTTCCCAATCCTCCCGGCGCAAAATCGTAGCGGAAATGAAGGAGGAGTAAATGGATGAAGCGGCGAGATACGCGGAAAGCCCGCTGCCGGCTTCGACCTGGTCGGTCGGCCGCAGCAAATCGATATGAATGACGGAGCAGTCCTTGTAAGTGTGAAGCACATGGAGCAGCGGAATGATCGTCTTCGGCTGGTAAAAGTCGTCGTCGCCCTGGATTTTCAGAAATTTTCCCGTTCCTTGTTCCAGCACATGGAGAATGTTGCGGTCCGACCCGATGTTATCCGCATTTCGCCCGTAGAAAAAATTGTCGTACCGGGAGCGGAATCGCGCCGCCACTTCCGGCGTAGCGTCATCGGAGGCGTTATCGGAGACGCGGACCTCGATCAGATCGGTATTTCCGATCTGTGAATAGATCGATTCCAGACACTTTTCCAAATCCCCGGCACGGTTGTAGGTAGGTATGCAGATCGAGAGAAGGGGCAGTTTCCGGCGTTTGTCGAGAAGCTCTTGCGCCTTTTTTTTCGTCTTTGCGCGGACCCACTCTCCGGAGCCGGGGTCGTAAACTTTGAGAATTTGCGCCGGCGCACCGCCGACTACGCAATAATCGGGCACATCGAACGTGACGACACTGCCCGCCGCAACGACGCTGCCTTTGCCGATTCTCACATTCCCGACAATGACGGCATTGGCCCCGAGCCAGGCGCCTTCCCCGATGACAACCATATTCTCGGTCGACGTGATGCCCTGGGAATGAATCGGAATGCCGACCTCCCTGTATTGATGATCCGTATCGGAAATGTAGACGTTCGGCCCGACCAATACGTTGTCTTCCAGCTCAATGCGGTGAACGGCGGATACGATAAGTCCGAGATTGCATTGGCAGCCGTCGCCGATAACGATTTTCGGCGAAGGGAGGGTGCCCGGGGCAATAATGTTGAACCAGTAATGAGACCGGATGAACACTTGATTGCCGATGGAAATATCCTCCGGGTATACGAATTGGCCGCCTTCTTGAACATAGGTGTTCGAGCCGTAGTGGTAAAAGCGTGAGGCTAATGCTTCACTGATAAACGCCATTTTTTCCTCCTCGCGAAAAAAGCCGGAGCTATTTCTCACCCAATCACATATACATACAGTAAAATATGTATTCCTCTGCATTTCTTTCATTCCTTTTTATTGAAAATATGGCCGGTAGGAGGATTTGTGATTCATGAATGCTTCCGAGCAAGACTTGCGGGATCAAATCCTGCAGCTTTCTGCCGCCTATTTCGCGCAAAAATGGCCGCAGCGAGCCTTCAGACCCGGAGTGGACTACATCCCCGTCAGCGGAAAAGTGTTCGATCATCAGGAATTGTCGTATTTAATCGACTCCTCGTTGGATTTTTGGCTGACTACCGGCCGCTATGCCGGACGGTTCGAGCGCGAATTTGCCGCATATATGAACCGGCGGTACTCGATTCTGACCAATTCCGGCTCCAGCGCCAACTTACTGGCCGTTTCCGCGCTCACTTCCCCCCAGCTCGGCGAAAGACAGCTTCATCCCGGCGATGAGGTCATTACGGTCGCAGCCGGTTTCCCGACGACGGTGAACCCGGTTATCCAGCATGGCCTTGTTCCGGTTTTTTTGGATGTCGACATTCCCACCTACAATGTGGACACGAGTCTGCTGGAGGCCGCCGTCAGCGAGAAGACAAGGGCGATCATGATCGCTCATACGCTCGGCAATCCGTTTCGGATCGACGAGGTGAAACGGATTGCCGACAAGTACCGCCTGTGGCTGATCGAGGATACTTGCGATGCGGTAGGCTCGCTTTATGAGGGGCGGGAAGCCGGATCGTTCGGGGATATGGCGACAGTCAGCTTTTTTCCCGCGCATCATATCACGATGGGGGAAGGGGGAGCCGTGCTGACGTCGCAGCCCAAGCTGAAAAAAATTATCGAGTCCTTCCGCGACTGGGGGCGAGACTGCTGGTGCGAGCCAGGTACGGATAACACTTGCGGCAAAAGATTCGGCTGGCAGCTTGGAGATCTGCCGCAAGGCTACGACCATAAATACACTTACAGCCATATCGGCTACAACCTGAAAGTGACCGATATGCAGGCCGCCATCGGCGCTGCGCAGCTGCAAAAGCTGCCCGAATTTGTCGCAAAGCGCAAGCAAAACTTCGCTTTTTTGCAGGAGGCGCTTAAGCCGCTGGACAGCGCGCTCATTTTGCCCGAAGCGACGCCGGGAAGCGAGCCGAGCTGGTTCGGTTTTCCGATTACCGTAAGGGAGGACGCTCCGCTTTCGCGCAATCAGCTCGTGCAGGCGCTGGAACAACACCGGATCGGCACGAGGCTGCTGTTTGCCGGTAATTTGCTGCGCCAGCCGGCGTACCGCCACATTGCGCACAGAGTCGTCGGCGAGCTTGCGAATACGGACATCATTATGAAGCGAACTTTTTGGATCGGCGTCTATCCGGGGTTGACTCAGGAAATGCTCCAATACGTTGCGGATGTGTTCCACAAGCTGCTCGGGAGGAGGGATTCCTTATAAAAATCGTGATTTTGGCGGGAGGCTACGGCACAAGAATCAGCGAGGAAACGCATCTGAAACCGAAGCCGATGATCGAAATTGGGGATAAGCCGATTCTGTGGCACATCATGAACATTTTTTCGGCTTACGGTTTCCATGAATTTATCGTCTGCCTAGGTTATAAAGGGCACGTCATCAAGGAATATTTTGCCCATTATTATTTGCACGGCACGGACGTTACTTTCGATTTCGGGAACAACAACGACATTATCGTCCACAGCGAGTATCTCGCTCCCTGGAAGGTCACGCTGGTAGAGACGGGATTGAATACAATGACCGGGGGAAGAATCCGGCGGATCCGGAAATATGTCGGCGAGGAGCCGTTCATGTTGACCTATGGGGATGGACTGTCCGATATCGATATCGGCTCGCTCGTACAGTTCCATCAGGCACACGGCAAATGGGCGACCGTGACGGCCGTCCAGCCGACAGGCCGCTTCGGGGCGCTTCGGCTTGCGGCCGACCAAGAGGTAGCGGGCTTTGACGAAAAGCCGAAAGGGGACGGCGGATGGGTGAACGGAGGCTTTTTCGTGCTCCAGCCGGAAGTTTTCGACTTGATCGAAGGGGATTCCGCCGTGTGGGAGCAGGAGCCGCTCCGCCGGCTTGCCCGGGAGAACCAGCTTATGGCTTACAAGCATTCGGGGTTTTGGCATCCGATGGATACGCTCCGGGACCGCCATTATTTGGAGCAATTGTGGCAGTCGGGAAAAGCATACTGGAAGAAATGAAAAAGGTGAAATCATGCGGCAGGAAGCGTTTTGGCAAGGGAAAAACGTGCTCGTTACAGGCCACACCGGATTCAAGGGAAGCTGGCTATGCCTATGGCTCAGCGCATGGGGAGCGAACGTAACCGGATATGCCCTGCAGCCGGGCGGAGCGCCGGATTTGTTCGCCTTGAGCGGTCTGGACAAAAGGATGCGCTCGGTCATCGCCGACATTCGCGACCGCGATGCGTTGGAACGAACGGTCAGGGAGGCGCAGCCTCAGGTCGTTATTCATATGGCGGCCCAGCCGCTTGTCCGGCGCTCTTACCGGCAGCCGGCGGAAACGTATGAGACGAACGTCCTCGGAACCGTCTATTTGCTGGAAGCGGTCAGAGCCGCAGTGGAAGACGGCACGGACATCAAAGCGGTGGTCAACGTAACGACGGACAAATGTTACGAGAACAAAGAATGGCACTGGGGATACAGGGAAACCGACCCGCTAGGGGGCTTTGACCCGTATTCCAACAGCAAAGCCTGCTCGGAGCTTGTGACTTCCGCCTTCCGCAGCAGCTATTTTCATCCTGACCGATATTTATCGCACGGGGTCAGTCTGTCTACCGCGAGAGCGGGCAACGTCATCGGCGGCGGCGACGGTTCTGAGGACAGGCTGATCCCCGATTGCATGCGCGCCTTGCTCTCGGACAACCGGCTGCAATTGCGGAGCCCGCTTGCCACACGCCCGTGGCAGCACGTGCTCGAACCGCTGCAAGGGTATTTGCTGCTTGCGCAGCGCATGGTACAAGAGGGACCGAAATATGCGGGAGCATGGAATTTCGGACCGGCGGAGGACAGCGTAAAAACGGTGGAATGGGTCGTAGCGAAGCTTGGAGCGCTTTGGGGAACTGGGTCGTTCTATGAATGGGATCAGGGCGAGCATCCCCATGAGGCGGCGAATTTGCAGCTTGACAGCTCCAAAGCGCGGCATGAGTTGGGCTGGCGGCCCATATGGAGCGTGGAGCAGGCGCTGGAAAAAACGGTCGAATGGTTTCGCGTTTACCGGGAACAAGGAGACATAGCGGACATATGTCTGAAGCAAATTCGCGATTATACGAACGGGGAAACCGGGAACTGTATTCCGTTTCCGAAAGGGGAGTGAGCCGTGAAGCTGTCCGATTATGTCATTGAACATATTAGCAAGCAAGGAGTCGCCCATATATTTGAAATGATCGGCGGAGCGATCGCCCATCTTTTGGATTCGACGTACGGCAGAAAAGATATATGCTGCGTGTCGATGCACCACGAGCAGGCCGCCGCTTTTGCGGCGGAAGGCTATGCCCGGATGAACGGAAAGCTCGGCGTCGCGATGGCGACGAGCGGGCCGGGCGCGCTGAATATGCTGACCGGGATCGGCAGCTGCTATTTCGATTCCGTCCCGGCTCTGTTTGTGACAGGTCAAGTCAATACGTACGAGTACAAGTTCGATAAGCCTTTGCGGCAGGTCGGTTTTCAGGAAACCGACATCGTCAGCATTGTGAAGCCGATCGTGAAATATGCGGAAATGGTCGTTGACCCTGAGCGCATCCGCTATCACCTGGAGAAAGCTGTATTTTTGGCGGGCCACGGCCGTCCGGGGCCCGTGCTGCTGGACCTGCCGATGAATATCCAGCGCGCGGAAATCGAGCCGGACCGGCAGGAAAGTTTTTTCGACAGCGAAGAGTACCGACAGTACAGCGCTTCCGTTCAGCCCTGCGGGAGCGAAGCGATAGCGGAGGCGGTTCGTCTGCTGGAGCGGGCGAGCCGCCCGGTCATTCTCGCCGGTGGCGGCATCAGAGCGTCTCTCGCTGTGCCGCAATTCCGCGAGTTCGTCGACAGAACCGGAATTCCCGTCGTTCATTCGTTAATGGGGCTTGACGCGCTCCCCGGGACCCACCCGTCAAGCTGCGGGCTGATCGGTTCCTACGGGAACCGGTTCAGCAATCTCGCCTTAGCCAACTGTGATTGTCTGCTCATTCTCGGGTCCAGGCTGGATACGCGGCAGACCGGAACGCGGCCCGATACGTTTGCGCGCGCTGCCGTCAAAATTCATGTCGACATCGAAGCGCCTGAATTGAATGCGAAAGTGCCTGCGGATTTGGCCATTCACGCCGACGTGAGCTGCTTCTTTGCGGGGATGAACAAAGCGCTGGAAGGGCAGCCGAAGCGCGACTATGCCCCGTGGTACCGCGTGATCGCCGGCTACAGAGCGAAGTATCCGAGCGGAGATCCGCCGGTGCAGGCAGGAGCGGTTGCACCGAACCGCTTTATGGAGCTGCTGGCTTCCTGCAGCGGCGAAGGCGACATCGTCGTTCTGGATGTCGGACAGCATCAAATGTGGGCCAGCCAGTCGTTCCGGCTGCGGGAAGGCCAGCGGCTGCTGAACGCCGGCGGCATGGGCGCGATGGGCTTTGCACTGCCTGCAGCGATCGGCGCGGCCAAAGCTTCTCCGGGCAGCCGGGTTGTCGTGATCGCAGGGGATGGCGGCACTCAAGTCAACATCCAGGAACTGGATACGGTCGCCAGACATAAGCTGCCGGTCAAAATGTTTGTCATGAACAACAACAATCTGGGCATGGTTCGGCAGTTCCAGGATATGTACTTCGACGGCCGACGCCAGTCTACCGTTGACAGCTACAGTTGTCCTGATCTGGTGAAAATTGCGGACGCCTACGGAATTCCGGCTTTGACGATCCGGACGATGGAAGATGCGCAGTCCGTCATCACAGCCGCGTTGGAAGCCGAAGGCCCGGTTTTCGTAGAGGTAAAGCTGGAGATAGCCACGACCGTCAATCCCAAGCTTGCCGTCCACAGGCCTATCGAAGATATGTCGCCTCTGCTCGACAGGAAAGAGCTGGAGGCGGCCATGCTCATCGACACCGTCGATTGAGCGCATTTCAGACAAGTTGCGTTTCGCAAAACTTTCGGGAGGTTATCGATGATTACGATCAGCTTGTGCATGATTGTGCGGAACGAAGAAAACAGTCTGCACCAATGTCTGTCTTCGGTGGAGGGGATTGCCGACGAAATTGTCATTGTCGATACGGGATCGACGGATCGGACCAAGGAAGTGGCCGAGCAATTCGGCGCTAACATATACGACTTCGAATGGATTGACGATTTTGCCGCAGCGCGCAATTATTCATTCAGCAAAGCGACGAAAGCGTATATTTTATGGCTCGATGCCGACGATACGATCGAAGAGAAGGACCGCGAGCTTTTCAAAGAGCTGAAAAAGACGCTCCCGGCGGATTACCACAGCGTAACGATGCCCTACAATCTTTCTTTCGACAAAGAAGGAAACGTAACATCAAGCTTGCGCCGCAACAGGCTGGTCAGGCGGGATTGCCAATTCCAGTGGATCGGCCCGGTTCACGAATATTTGGCGGTCGGAGGCCAGATATTCACCTGCGACATCTGCATCACACATAAAAAAGATAAACAATATACGGACCGCAATTTGCGCATATACCGCAGGAGGGCGGAGCAAGGCGAGCAGTTCTCGCCCCGCGACCTGTATTATTTTGCCAACGAGCTGCGCGACCATGCTTTTCATCAAGAGGCTGTCGACTATTATGATAAGTTTTTGGCTACGGGCCAAGGCTGGATCGAAGACAACATATGGGCCTGTCTGAAAATGGCGGAATGCTGCGGCAAGCTCGGAGACAAGGAAAAAGAATTTCAAAGCCTTTGCAAAACGCTGCAGTACGATAAGCCGAGAGCCGAGATGTGCTGCCGTCTGGGCGCATGGCTGGTTGAGAAAGGGCAATATCAAACGGCGATCCATTGGTTCGAGCAGGCCGTTCAACTCCCGGTTCCCAAAGAGTCCATGAGCATGACGAACGCAGCTTCCACGACATGGCTGCCGCATCTTCAGCTTTGCTTGTGCTACGACAGGCTCGGGCAGCATCAAAAGGCCAATTACCATAACGAACTGGCGATCCAATATTACCCGTCCCATCCGAGCATGATCTATAACCGGAACTATTTTAAAAACTTGCTGGGCGAGAAATACGTGGAAATCAACCGTACCAAAAAGAAATAAGGAAAGACGGGTGACACTGTGAAAACGAGCATCGTGATCTTGACGCATAATCAACTTGCCATGACGGTTTGTTGTCTGGAGAGCATACGGAAGCATACGCCGCAGGATTATGAAATTATTGTCGTCGATAACGGATCGACGGACGGCACGACCGGGTATTTAAAAACCCAGCCGGATATCATTCTTCACGAAAACAGCGAAAATCTCGGCTTTGCCAAAGGCTGCAATCAGGGAGTGGAACTATCGTCAGGGGATCAAATTCTGTTCTTGAACAACGATACGATCGTAACGGAGCACTGGCTCGAGAATATGCTCCAGGCTTTGTACAGCAGTGATCGAGTAGGCATGACAGGTCCTGTAACCAACAATTCGAGCGGTCATCAAAAGATTGCCGTATCCTATACCAATTTAACGGAATTGGATTCATTTTCGGAGCGGTATTGCCGTGAAAATAAGGGCAGGCGGATGGAAGTACGGCGCTTGATCGGCTTTTGTCTGCTTGCGAAGCGCAGCATGCTGGATGAGATCGGTGGATTTGACGAACGATTCGGCCTGGGAAATTACGAAGATGACGATCTTTGCCTGAGAGCTATACGGCAAGGCTATTCGCTGCTGGTTGCGCAGGATTCGTATATCCATCATTTCGGACATGCGACTATGAACATTTTGAAAGACGTAAATTTGGGTACGCTGCTTGCGGAAAACAGGCAAAAGGCATCTGACAAATGGGGGGACAACATTCATCATTTAATTTATAAGCAGCCGATGACGGTCAGCCTTTGCATGATTGTGAAAAATGCGGGGCACCTGATCCAATCTTCCCTGGCTTCGGTGGCGGACATCGTCGATGAAATTATCGTTGTCGATTGCGGTTCGACCGATCAAACGATCGGCCTTGCAGACCCGTATACGTCGGACATTTACGAATTTTTCGGGGACGACGACGATGCTGCCGCCTATCGGTTCGCTTTCGATATGGCGACTCAGGATTTCGTGCTTTGGCTGGAGGCCGGCGACACGCTGGCTGCTGAAGAACAGAGAAAGTTTACCGGATTGAAACTGTCTATTGACGATGAAGTTGAAACCATTACGCTGATCCGCCACATAAACTTTAAAGAAACTGCCGAAATTCAGGATCATGAAGAACAAACGCGTTACCGATTCATGACCCGGAAAAAAAGCGGATTCCAGCGTTTAAAGGAATTGGCCGACAATCCGGACAGTGGGAGATATCGGATAGACAGCGGCATTCAGGTGAGAAGCGTGGAGCAGCAATGAGCGCAAGCGGTACATTTGCCCAGCATTGCGGAGAAAACCTGCAAAAGTGCAGTTTTTTTGCTCGTTGAAACGCTGGCAACGAAATATTCCTGCAAATGTGCAGGCTTTTCGCCGCAAACATAGGCTCAGACTCGTTTTAGTCGAAAATTCCTGCACAATCGCAGGCTTTTCGCCAAAACGGACCCCATTCCCGGAAAAAGCCTGCACTTTTGCAGGCTTTCTTCGCGTGAGGCCAGTCAGGCCGGATCTGGCGGACGGGTCTCTCAAAAGCCAGCAGACCTGATTATTTTCATTCTGTGGGGTGACATTCACGACGTCATGGGGATTTTCGCAGGTTTTTCGCACTGCCCGGCCTAGCCGTTTAATAAATGGCTGCGCCAAAAATTATGCCCGGCCTGTTTAAATCATAATGTTTACTTTCATACTATAAAAAAGCAGTTTTGAAGGAGGTGCGCTATTTTGAAATTCGACCCGGCCCGGCCTCTCATTGTGCAAAATGATTTCACCGTTCTGCTCGAAACGCATCACGACGATTTCGAGGCCGCGCGCAGCATGCTGTCCCGGTTTGCAGACCTGGTAAAAAGCCCGGACCATCTGCACACGTACCGGATCACCCCGTTGTCGCTCTGGAATGCCGCAGCGGCCGGCGTGAAAGTGGAGGAAATGACGGCATTTTTGCAGCTTCATGCGAAGTTTGGCTTGCCGACCGCCGTACTAAGCGGCATTCGCAAATACACCCAACGATACGGATTGCTGCGGATGGAAAATGTCGGGAACGAGCTGTACCTGGTCAGCGAGGATACGGTTGTGCTCAAAGAAATTACGGCCTGCGAATCCGTGAAAAATTATATTGTCGACTCGCGCGGCGACAGAGCGATTGCCATAACCCCGGAAAGCAGAGGCGTGCTGAAGCAGGAGCTGATCAAGCTGGGGTATCCGATCGAAGATTTGGCGGCTTACCGGGACGGCGAGCATGTGCCTATCCGTTTTCGCGATTATGTCGAATCCGCGGCGGCGGAGCCATTTCAACTTCGCGACTATCAAAAAAGCGCTGTAGACGCATTCGGGGGCACCGGACCGGCAGGCCGAAACCGAAGCGGGAGCGGCAACGGAGGCAGCGGAGTGCTCGTGCTCCCATGCGGAGCGGGAAAAACCGTCATCGGCATCGCCGCCATGACCAGATTCAATTGCGCGACGCTTATTCTGACAACGAACGTAACTTCGGTACGGCAGTGGAAGAGCGAAATATTAACGAAAACGACGCTGACCGAAGAGCAGGTGGGCGAATATAACGGAGCCCGCAAGGAAGTTCGCCCCGTCACCATCGCCACCTATCAAATTTTGACGCACAGGGCTTCCAAGCAAGACGCTTTTTCCCATATGCATCTTTTAAACGACAGGGATTGGGGGCTGATCATCTACGACGAAGTGCATTTGCTTCCGGCCCCCGTATTCCGGGCTACGGCCGATATTCAGGCGACGCGCCGGCTGGGGCTTACCGCCACGCTCATTCGGGAGGACGGCAGGGAGGAAGACGTATTTTCGCTCGTAGGTCCGAAGCGGTTTGAAATGGCCTGGAAGGAACTGGAGTCCCAAGGCTGGATCGCTGCGGTCGAATGCAAGGAGGTCCGTGTGCCGCTGCAAACCGCCGATCGCGAGCGGTACGGAGCATCCGGCGCCAGGAGCCAGTTTCGGATTGCCGGGGAAAATCAAGCCAAGCTTGCGGTCATTGCCCGCCTGCTCAAGCTTCACGCGAATGAACCGACGCTTATCATCGGCCAGTATTTGGCGCAGCTCGAGCAAATATCCGCTTTGACGGGAGCCCCGGTCATCAACGGAGAAATGCCTTATGAGCGGCGGGAACAGCTGTACCGGCAGTTCAAGGAGCGCAGCATTCCCGTATTAATCGTCTCCAAAGTGGCGAATTTCGCAGTCGATCTGCCGGACGCCGCGGTGGCGATCCAGGTGTCGGGAAGTTTCGGTTCGAGGCAGGAAGAAGCCCAGAGACTCGGGCGTATTTTGCGGCCGAAAAGCGGAGCTGCCAATAAAGCGGTGTTTTATTCCGTGATCAGCGGGGATACGAAGGAGCAGGATTTTGCGCTGAAAAGGCAGCTTTTCCTTGTCGAGCAGGGGTATCAATACAGTTCGATCGATTGGGAACGGATACAGGACGATCAGAAAGGCGGATACGATGAAATACGAGCATATACATAGCAAACTGCCCCCTGCTTTCAAACAGTCGATGGAGCGGCAGTCATGGGTGCAGGACTTTGTCCGCGAAGGCGTGACGGTGCACGTCCTGTTGACGGAGGCGAAATTTCTGGAACGGCTGCTTCAGTCGATGACCAGAGCCGAGACGAATACGCTCAGGCTCATTCTGGGGGCATTCGGATGCGAGCCTTTTACAGGACAAGCGTTGGAAAAAGAAGCCGGCAAGCGGATGTCCGGAGCGGAAATCCATGCGGGTCTTGCCGGTTTGCGCAAGCACGGCGTCATTGCCGCCTTTCGCAAAGCTTGGGGAGAAAAGCTTTTTGTACTGCCGGAGGACGGCTTTGCAGCTTGGCAAACGCTGCTTTTTCCCGACATCCGGATTCGCACGCTGCCGGAAGAGCGGGAGGCCGAACTGGAGGTGCTTGCACCTGCCGCAGCTTGCCCAAGAGGGCTGGCTCAGCAGTTTTTCCATTTTATGGCGAACTGTTCGAGACAAGACGGGCTTCCGCTCACATCGAAAGGGACACTGCATAAAAAACAACTGCAAAAGCTGATCGGACACCCGGATTTGGGCGGCGCGATTTTGCGGGGGACCGGGCTTGCGTATGCGTACAAAGATGTGTACGACCCGTTCACGGCCGTGATGCTGGAACTCGCCATCCGGCTTGACGTGCTCGGTACGGCGCCGGGCGGAATGGCGGTCCGGCACAAAGCTTTGGCGGATTGGCTTGCGCTTCCGTACGAGACTCAGGAGTCGATCCTTTATTCGCATTGGCGCGAGCTGTACGTCCCTGCCACGGCATGGCTTCAGCACGGGATCGCTCTCATGGACAGAGCGGACAACTTTCATTGGCGTTCGCTGGATGACATCGCGGCCGAAATCGGTCGATGTTCGGGACCGCAGCATTCCGCGAATAAGGAACAAATTCGCTCGGCGCTGCTGGAGCAGTGGGTCGAGCCGCTGCGCTTGTTCGGCTGGCTGGAGCTGGCCGCGGATGCGATAGGCATGCTCTGGTTCCGCCCGTTGATTCATCTGCATGCATCGACAGGAACTAGCAACGCTACGGGAAACGGGAGCGGCGAGCAGCGGAAAGCTCAATTTTACGTACAGCCGGATTTTGAGCTGCTGCTTCCTCCCGACGTGCCGCTTTTGACCGAGTGGGAAGTCGCGGCTTTCGCCGATCTGCAAAGCTCGGACACGGTTCGTGTCTACAAAGTGACCAAAGAAAGCTTTCACCGGGCTTCCGAAAAAGGCGGGAGCGCAGAGCGGATCATCGGCTTTTTACGGCAGCACGCCTATTTTGAAGTGCCGGAACATGTAGCGGTTACTTTGACGCAGTGGGGACAGCAGGTCGGCAAGCTGTATTTTGAGGAGGCGCTGCTGCTGCGGTGCCAGTCTGCGGAAATTGCCGAATCCATCGGCAGCAATGAAAAATGCAAGCCGTATTTGCTGGAGCAAATCGGGGCGCGCGATTTTATCGTGGGGCGCGAGCACCTGCCGTTGATTCGCAAAACTATCGAACAGATCGGCTACAATCCGAAAAAAATGCAGCCTGCACCCGCGCAGCGCGCGGCATTCGAGGATATGGAGCCCGACGCGGCAGGGCCGACTGTGGAGGCGCCGAAGCCGGAGGGCATTTTTTATTCGCGGGATAGTATCCGGCTGTACGAAATCGATTCGTCATTGCCGGATTGGGAGGAGCTTTATCCGGACTTGCAGGACGTTCCTGCGAGATGGCTGAAGGAGTTCGGCACGTACCACGGGTCGACCCGCAAAGAAATGATCCGCAAAGCGATCGGGTGGAAAAGCTTCGTCAAGCTGCGCCAGGAAGGGCGCGACAGGATCATCGTGCCGCAAGCTCTCCATGAGGACCGTTCGGGCTGGACGCTTGTCGGCGTTGAGGAGCAGCGCGAAATTCAGCTCTCCGGCGACGGCTGGGAGCAAATGAAAATTATTTTGCCGGGCATTAATGATGAAGAAAAGGAAGAAAGTCTATAAGAACTGTGATATGATGAAGAGGCAAGCTGCTATCAGACAAAGAGAGAGGAAGGCTGGGATGAAACGATGAGTATGACGGAGACCGAAACGCTTGATATGTCCGCGATTCTTATGCAGGCATACGACATGGGCGATATGATTAATTCCTCTGCCGAAGTGGCAGATTATTTATATTGGAAGTCCGCTATGGAGAACAGCTCCGAAGTCAAGCAGTTGAAAGCCGTGTTCGCGAGAAAAAAAGACGCTTTCGAGGAATGCGAGCGGTTCGGACACTATCACCCCAGTTACCACGAAGCGCTGGAGGCGGTTGGCGAAGTCCAAAAGCAGCTCGACGCGGTGGAGGCCGTACGCCGATTCAAGGAGGCTGAGGACCGGTTGGACGACTTGTTGTATAAGGTGTCCACGACGATCGCTCATGCCGTTTCCGAATCGATCAAAGTGCCGAGCAACAATCCTCTGCCCGTAGGCAAAGGCTGCGGCTCAGGCGGAAGCTGCAGCGGCAACTGCGGTTAAACCCGGAAATCCGGGCGTATTTGCCCGACTTCGGTTCCTTGCCAGTTGTGAATCGCCGGTGAATGGAAGGCGGCCAGGGCGTTCGTCTCGGATTCGCTGATCAGGCCGAGCTGTTTCAAAGCTTCGACGACGGCCGGGTACAGCGCCCGTTGGTTGCCGTCTTCGACTTTGAGTACGAAGCCCAAGCCCTGATCGGGAATCGAGAGCGCAAACATGCCCTCCGCCCCCATTTTGCCGACAATTCGCCCGTTCGTAGCTTCAATAAGCTGTGTATCGAAACGATCTTGCCCGGCGAGGTTGGCGGGGTATTTTCGGACTGCGTCGACGATCCGACGGCAAGCGCTTGCACGCGCCAGGTCTAGCCCGTCAGGCTGTCCTAACCGGGCAAAAGCGAGCGCCAAGCGGTCGATCTCCATGCCGAATACGGGCACGCCGCAGCCGTCTATGCCCAAATACATACGTTCTTTGGCTACGCCGGACATCGCGCAGACGGCTTCGAGCATGAGCTGCTGAACCGGATGGTCGATGCTCATATACGACTCCGTCGGCGCCTGCAGATGCATCGTAAGCGTGAGCATCCCGGAATGCTTGCCCGAGCAATTGTTGTGCAAAGTGGTCGGGGCCGTGCCCCGCTCGCGCATCCGCTGCGCAGTCGGCGCGTGGTAAGGCTCATGCGCGCCGCATTGCAGGTGCGCATGCGTCAAACCGAGCTTGCCCAGAATCGACTGGGCGACGCCGACATGTTCCGCTTCCCCGTTGTGGGAAGCGCAGCATAAGGCGATTTCGGCCTCGGTCAGGCCGAAACGGTCCGCCGCGCCGGATTCGATGACCGGCAGCGCTTGAATCAGCTTCGCCGTGGAACGGGCGAAGGTGAGCAGGTGCGGGTCGCCTGCTTCATGCAGCAGCGTCCCCTGTGTATTCACCGCCGCGAAATGTACGCGGTGGATGCTTTCCGTAATCGTTCCGCGGCCGACGCGGACGATTGAATGGCTCATTTTCATAGCTGTTTTCACTCCATAACAGGTTTTTTCGAAAAGAGGGACAAGAAAGATGATCATTGAGCGAAGCGGATTAATTGTCTGGGTGAGCGACACGAAAGCGGCCAGAAATTTGGAACGGTTCGGTTCTCTCCATTACATATCCAAAAAGATGAGCTACGCGGTACTCTACATTCATACAAGCAAGCTGGACGAAACGATAAAAAGTCTCCAAAAGCTGCCGTACGTCAAAAAGGTAGAGCGCTCTTACCGCAACGAAATTAAAACGGAATACAATAGTAATATGCCGGACAAAACTAGATTTTACACCCTTTGAGGCGACAGTGCAAAAGAAGCTTCGAAAGAAGCTTTTTCTTTTTGTGTGAATTTTCCGAATAGAGGTATTTTTTTGAGAATTCGTAAATATGTATGTATCATTTCATAGAATTTGACATGGAAAAACAGAATGAGTTAAAGTAAAATAAAACATACTTATCTCTAACAATAGGTAATCGGTCTCATTTTCGGTAGGAGAGGGGTTGTGATCATGAAAGATAAGGCAATGGGACGATGGAGTACTTACGAACCATTCTTCGTTCAACTAGGCGACAAAAAAGTAGCGGATGTCGTGATCACCAATCACGCAAAGCTGAGATGGACAGATCGGGTATCTGAAGACAACGGTTCTTTGGAAGAGATTTGCGCTTTTCTATGGGAAAAGCTGAAAACAGGCAAGATCGTTTCCTATTACCGCAACGAGCAGGATGTGTATTTGATCGATGAAGATCTTGTCGTTGTCGCCGAGTTTACGGAACTGGAACAGGAAACCGACATTGCCGGCAATCCGCTGCACAAGATGATTATTGTCACATTCCTCGGAAAAATGTCGGAGACGATAGAGCTTCGGGATTTAAAATCTTATTACTCTTGGCTCCGCCATTCGCGCCGAATGACTTTGATCAAAAACAGCCGTAAACGCAGGTAACCGAATAAAACTTGGATGCAGAGTATGCGGAACTTTTCGGCATGCTCTTTTTGTGTTTGTCTGCGGCGAATGGACTCCGGTTGGCGTTTTTCATATAATGGAGCAAAGAGAGGCGGTACGCGATGGCACTTAATTTTCATCAATTGCACATATTTTTTACCGTGGCGGAAAAGGGCAGCTTTTCCCATGCCGCCGGAGCGCTGCATATGACACAGCCGGCCGTGACGATGCAGGTTCAGGCGCTGGAGGATTATTTCGGCGTAAAGCTGTTCCACCGCAGCACCAAGAGAATCGAGCTGTCCGAAGCGGGACGAGCCCTGCTGCCGTTTGCCAAGCGCAGCATAGAACTGATTCGCGAGACCGACGTTGCGATGTCCAAATTTACGCGAATGATCGAAGGCAGGCTTCAGCTCGGGGCCAGCTTGACGATGGGAGAATACATATTGCCGCGGCTGCTCGGGCCTTTCAGCAAGGAGTACCCGAACATTTCGGTATCGATGAAGGTCATGAATACGACCCAGATTTTGGACGAGGTGCTCGGGCATCAGCTGAATTTCGGGCTTGTCGAAGCGCCGATCCGGCACCCGGACGTACATACGGAACCGATTTTGAGCGACGAGCTGAAGCTGATCGTGCCGGCGAACCATCCGCTGGCTGATCTCGAAACCGTTTCCTTTGACGAGGTACTGAAATATCCGTTCGTCCTTCGCGAGCAAGGATCGGGCACGAGAAGGGTAATGGAAGAGGAGCTGGCCCGGCGGAGCATCGATTACAGCTCGATGAACATCGTGATGGAGCTCGGCAGCACAGGGGCGATCAAATCGGCGGTGGAGGCGGGGCTCGGCATCTCCATTTTGTCGCAGTCTTCCGTCAAGCACGAGGTCACGCTCGGCTTGCTGCACATCAAGCAGATCGAGAACATCAGCTTCGAGCGCAGCTTTTACGCCATTTATTTGAGCTCGACGCTGCTGCCGATTTCGGCGGTCAGCTTCATGACGTTTCTCCGTCAGGAAAATTTGAGCCAATGGCTGTAAATTTTAACACAACTATGCAGCTTGCTTTACCGTCCGTTCATACAAATCAATTAAAATGAGGAAAGAGGAAATCGCCATGACCACACGCACGGAAGCGGATCTGCACACGCATACGACAGCTTCTGACGGTACGCAGCGGCCCGCGGCGAACGTTCAAATGGCTTACGAAGCGGGACTTGCAGCTATTGCCATTACCGATCACGATACGGTGTCAGGCGTTGCGGAAGCCGTTCAGGAAGGCCGCAAGCTCGGCATTGAAGTCGTTCCCGGAGTAGAGATCAGCACAGTTGCCCGCAATCAGGACATTCATGTGCTCGGTTATTATATCGATATTAACAATCCGCAGCTTCAGCAAAGGCTCGAAACGCTGCGTGAAACGAGAGATCGCCGCAACGAAATGATTATTGAGCGGCTGCAGCAGTTGGGGATCGACATCACGATGGAGGAAGTGCTGCACGAAGTCGCGAATGTGAAAACGAAAGGCGACACGGTCGGCAGGCCGCACATTGCGGCCGTGCTTTTGAAAAAGGGAGCCGTCGCATCGGTCAGCGAAGCTTTTGACCGATATTTGGGCAAAGGCGCCGCGGCATACGCCAATCCGCCGAGAATCGAGCCGGCTGAGGCGATCCGGTGGATTCATGAAGCGGGAGGAGCGGCCGTGCTTGCCCATCCAGGCATCTACCACGACGATGAGCTGGTCGAACAGATTATCGCCCAAGGCCTGGACGGCATTGAGGCGTTTCATTCCGACCATACGCCCGAAGAGGAAGCCAAGTATTTGCAGCTGGCACAGCGAAGCGGGCTGCTTATTACCGCAGGCTCGGATTTTCACGGCGAACGGGGAGGCGTCGTCTTCCATGCTCCGATCGGAGCCAGAAGAATCGGCGTCGGCGTACTTGACGATCTGCGCAGAAAGAAGGGACATCAGCGATGAGGCACATTCGCAAAGCGATTATACCGGCAGCCGGCCTGGGCACGAGATTTTTGCCGGCGACCAAAGCGCAGCCCAAAGAAATGCTGCCGATTGTAGACAAACCTGCCATTCAATATATTGTCGAAGAAGCGATGGCTTCCGGCATTGAAGATATTATTATCGTTACGGGCCGCAACAAGCGGGCCATCGAAGACCATTTTGACAAATCTGTCGAATTGGAGTCGATTTTGGAGGGAAAAGGAAATTTGGCGCTGCTTGAAACGGTGCAATCCGTCTCCAATTTGGCTGATGTGCACTACATTAGGCAAAAGGAACCGCTGGGACTCGGTCATGCGATCCTGTGCGCACGGAAATTTATCGGCGACGAGCCGTTCGCCGTATTGCTCGGCGACGATATTTTGCAAGCGGAGACGCCCGGGCTGAAACAGATGATCGATATTTACGAGCAGACCGAGACTTCGGTTATCGCCGTAAAGGAAGTGCCGTGGGAAGATGTCAGCAAATACGGGATCGTTTCTCCGGCCAAAAACTTGGGCGGCTACAGCTTGATCGAAGATCTGGTGGAGAAGCCGGACCGGGAATCCGCTCCATCCAATATGGCGGTGATCGGTAGGTATATTATCGAGCCGGACATTTTTCATATTTTGGAGGAGCAGGAGCCTGGAAGAGGCGGAGAAATCCAGCTGACCGACGCGCTGCGCACGCTGAACAAGCGGCAGCAGATGGTCGCTTATTTGATGCAGGCGAAGCGGTACGACGTCGGCGACAAGCTGGGCTATATTGAAGCGACGATCGAACTGGCGCTGCAGCGGCCGGACCTTGGAAGCGAAGTGAAAGCATATTTGCAAGCGCTGAGCCGGCAGTGGGACATGGAATAGAGACTTCAGCCAAGCCTGGGAGGTAGAGCGGCAATGACAGAGCGGATCGCAGTCATCGGAACAGGGTATGTGGGGTTGGTTTCAGGGGCTTGTTTGGCCGAACTCGGTAATCGGGTCATTTGCGTCGACCGGGACGAAGTCAAAATCGCCCGTTTGCAGCAGGCGGATATCCCGATATACGAAACGGGGCTGCAAGAGCTTGTCGCATCCAACCTGGAAGCGGGACGAATCTCCTTTACAACCTCTATCGCCGAGGCTGTTCTGAATTCCGAAGTGATCATCATTGCCGTAGGCACGCCGGCGTTTGACAACGGCGACGTGGACATGACGCAAGTCCGCAGCGCAGTCGCCAGCATTGCAGCTCATATGAACGATTCCAAAACGATCGTTATCAAAAGCACGGTTCCGGTCGGAACGGGCCGGTTGATCGAAAACCAGCTCAAGGAACTGCTGCCAGGCGCCATATCGGCGCACGTCGTATCGAATCCCGAATTTTTGCGGGAGGGATCGGCGATTTACGATACGTTCCATCCGGACCGGGTCGTTATCGGCTCGGACCATGCCGAAGCAGGCCTGCGGATCGCCGCCCTTCACGCACCTTTGAACGTGGAGATGCTGATGACGGACCGCGAGAGCGCAGAGTTGATCAAGTATGCATCGAACGCTTTTTTGGCCGCCAAAATTTCCTTTATTAACGAAATGGCGCACGTGTGCGAAAAAGTCGGGGCCAACATCAACATCGTAGCCCGCGGCATGGGACTGGATCGCAGGATCGGTCCCCATTTTTTGAACGCCGGTATCGGCTACGGCGGCTCGTGCTTTCCGAAGGACACGAAAGCGCAGCTGAAAATTGCCGAAAACGTCGACTACGATTTCAAAATATTGCGCTCGGTTATTGAAGTGAACCAGCTGCAGCGGGAACGGTTCGTCCGCAAAATCCGCAGGACAATGGGCGGCACCGTGGAAGGCAAACGCCTGGCCGTCATGGGGCTCGCCTTCAAGCCGAACACGGACGATTTGCGGGATGCGCCGGCGCTGGATATCATCGTCGCGCTGCAGCGGCAGGGCGCCGATGTCGCCGCTTACGATCCGGCTGCCGCGGTGCCTGCGGCCAGGCTGCTATCCGGGGTCGGGCTGTTCACCGACCCTTACGAAGCCTTGATCGGCGCTGATGCAATGATCATCGCCACCGAATGGGATTCCCTGCGCACATTGGACTATGAGATCGTGCGCACTTTGCTGAAACAGCCGATCATCGTCGACGGCCGGAACATGTTCGAGCCTGACGAGATGAGGAGGCAGGGCTTCCGCTATGTTTCCATCGGAAGGTCCTAAGAACCGTGCGAAACCGGCTCGAGCAACACAAAAGACGCCCCGAAACCACGATGTGCGTGGGATGGGGGCGTCTTTTGCGTTGCGGAGACATCATTTCAGGCCTCTGTGCCCGGCTAGGCTCTTAGCACATTCCGTACGATGTGAAAGCTGGAAAGGAGCCGCTGGGCATGTCGCTGGCGATGCGGGGCAACGTTGCATAAGGTGGAGGAGCCGCTGGACATGTCACCAGTGATGCAGAACATCGTTGCAGAAGAAGGCGGGGCCACTGGGGAAAACCTGCAAAATGCAAGAACTCCCGGTCATGACGCGTTTGAGCCCGCTTTTGAGCGGGCAAAACTGCCGATTTGTAGGAATAGTTCGAAACAAGGCCATCTAGGAGTCTGTCCGATCAACCACGTAGAAGGTATATATAAGCAAAATGACAGTAATTATGCAGCGTAAGCGGCAATATATGCAGTCATTACTCACCCGGTATGCACAAAAGTAACTCCGGCGGATAGACTCCTAGGAGCATATACTTGTACTTTTCAGGTTGCCCAGAAACCCACACGCCAGAGCCGATCACACAATTTGCCTGTTTGAGCGAAAAAACCTGCAAAAGTACAGTTTTTGCACGGTTGATACGCTAGCCGTGAAAAATTCCTGCAATTGTGCAGGAATTTTGCCGCGAAAGTAGGTTTAGAATCATTTTCATCGAAAATTCCTGCACTATCGCAGGCTTTTCACCAAAACGATCCGCTTTTCCGGGAAATTCCTGCACTTTTGCAGGTTTTCTCCCCGCCAAGCCACCGTTGCCCCCACTTCAGCGCCGCAACCCGTGCAGGAGAGGCCGTGCCCTCCCCGGTTCCACTAGCCTGTCACTTGATTAACAATCAAATTTTCGCAAGTTATCTCCCCGTTAATAGAGATGTGGTTCTCCAATGTACGTTTGTTCAACAGCTGTACGTTTGCTCAACGGCTCAACTTCCGCAAGTTTTTTTGCAGGCTTTTTGCACGTTACCGATGATTTTGGCGAGCAAGTTTTTCAACGGTAGCGGAAACATTGCTGCTCACTAGGAAGCTATCCGACGGAGATACTTTGTGCAGACTCAATGAATCATGCCTGCATATGCGCCGTTAACGCTGCAAAGCATCCGACACTTCGCATCAACTTACTTTTACTGAGTTCATCGGCCAGCCGCCTAGAGAAAAACCCGCAGAGCTCCGCCGGCGATGCTGCCTATTGTCCCGGCGATCGTGCAGGCCTCGACACCACAGCCCGCAAGTTTGGACGCATCGCACGCACGGCCGATGATCAAAAACATCTTACTTTACGCTAACTTTCAGCTGTTTGATTTTGTTTTCCTCGGGAGTGACGAACAGCGTTTTCTGGTTTACGTAAATGACGAAACCGGGCTTGGAGCCGTTCGGTTTGTGCACGTGCCTGATCAGCGTATAGTCGACCGGCACCTGGCTCGATTGCTTGCCCTGGCTGAAATACGCGGCGAGTTCGGCGGCTTCGAGGAGCGTCGTGTCCGGAAAGCTATCGCTGCGAATGACGACGTGGGAGCCGGGAATATCTTTCGTGTGCAGCCACGTGTCGCTTTGATTGGCCAAGCGGCTTGTCAAGTACTCGTTTTGCGTGTTGTTTTTGCCCACATAGATCGGAATACCGTCGCTGGACGTGTAGCAGGCGAGAGCAGGCTTAACCTGCTTTTTCTTTTTGCGCTGCTTTTTGTTGCGGTCGCGCAAATAGCCCTGCTCCATCAGCTCGTCGCGGATTTCTTCAATGTCCTGCATCGATGCAACGCTAAGCTGCTGCAGCAGCGAGCCGATGTATTCGATTTCCTGATGGGTCTGTCGGATTTGTTCTTCCACGAAAGCCGTACTGTTTTTCATTTTCGAATATTTTTTAAAATAGCGCTGTGCATTTTCCGACGGCGTGAGAAGCGGGTCGAGCGGAATGCGGACGGAGGCCTGATTTTCGTCGTAGTAATTGACCGTTTCCAGATCTTTGTCGCCTTTTTTGATCAGATGGAGTGATGCGGTCAGCAGTTCGCCAGTGATCCGGTATTTATCGGCGTCTTTGGATTCTTCTATGGTTTCGTGCAGTTTTTCCAGCTTTTTTACATTTTTATTGTTTTCATTTTGCAAAAAGCGGAAAAGGTCGTTGGCGCGCTGCTTGACGGTATCCCGCTCCGCCTTGTCGCCGTAAAAGCCTTCCAAGCAAGCGCTGGCAGACGCAAACGGCGTCGTCTGGCCATCGATATGCGTCAGCTTCGTCATCGCAAAATAAAGCTTGCCGGTCTCTGCCTGCCGGACGATGACCGGATCGTACCGATGGTCGCGAATTTGTTCCATAACTCCGCAAAAAGCGTTCCACAGCGCGGAAATATCCGCCTCACCGGCCGTGGCGTCCGAACGATGGCCGCTGCGGTGGACGATCTCTTTGGCGATAAGGGGGCTCAAGCCGCTGAACGCCGCAACCAGCCGCTGCTCCGGCTTATCGGAGCCGTCGGCCGCGCAAGCCTGTGCCAAAGAAGCTTTGTCCGCCTGAAGCGGGTTCAATTTGTCCTGGGCGGGCGGCGCCGTGTATTTGCTACCGGGCATGACGATCCGATGCGAGCTGATCGCCGGCGTCACATGATGAATGCCGTCCACAATCGTATCTGTGGAAGGGTCGAGCAAAATAATGTTGCTGTGGCGTCCCATAATTTCCACGAGCAGCGCTTTGGTGCTGATATCTCCCAATTCATCCCGCTGGCGAATTTGCAGGCGCACGATGCGCTCCATGCCCACTTGTTCGATGGCTTCTATAATGCCGCCCTCGCAGTGCTTGCGCAGCAGCATGCAAAACATGGGCGCTTCCTGCGGGTTCATGAACTGCTGCTCGGTGATATGCAGCCTTGGATAGGTGGGATTAGCCGAAAGCAAAAGCTTTATGTTGTGCCCTTGCGCTCTGATGTGCAGCAGCACGTCGTTTTCGCTGGGTTGGTGAATCTTGCTGATTCGTCCTCCTACGCAAGTCTGAAGTTCGTGCACGACCGCGTGAAGAACGAGTCCGTCCAATGCCATGATAGAAACAACTCCATTCTATGTTGAAACGCCGAGATGCCGACAAGCCGGCTGCTACAACCGGCGCATCCCTGACGCTATTCTCTATCATGCCATATTTTCGGCAAAAACTTAAGCGACTTTTCCCGGCATAAACGATTTCAGGGATATTTTCCGGCTTGTCTGAATACATTTACGTATCAGAGTGGTATAACTCGTACTCATTTTGACAGGCAAGTACATGTAGGAATTGGGAGGGAGAAGGGCGGATGAGTCGGAACAATTGGCACCAGATGACGACGGAGGAAGTCTTGCAGTCTCAGCAGGTGAGCATGCAGCAAGGATTGCCCTGGGAAGAAGCGTGGAAACGGCAGGCCGAAACGGGCCGTAATGAACTTTCGGAAGGGCAGCGCGTATCTCCGCTTACGCTGTTTTTGAACCAATTTAAAGACTTTATGGTGCTGGTATTGCTCGGGGCAACCCTCATATCCGGCTTGTTGGGCGAATATTTGGACGCCATAACGATCGTCATCATTATTTTGATGAACGGCATTTTAGGTTTTTTGCAGGAATTTCGAGCAGAGCGCTCGCTTCGCGCACTTAAAGAACTGTCGGCCCCGCATACCAAAGTCGTCAGGGAGAACGCAGTTCATCAAATACCGGCCCGCGACCTTGTGCCCGGAGACATTGTGATGTTGGAAAGCGGGGACCGGGTTCCGGCGGACGTCCGATTTATCGAAACGAACGGCGTTTACATCGAGGAATCCGCACTTACCGGCGAATCGGTGCCTGTCAGCAAGCTGACGGAGCCGCTTTCAGGCATGGACGTGCCGCTTGGCGACCAGCGGAACCTCGGTTTCATGGGCACGATGATGTCCAGAGGCACGGCCAAAGCCATCGTCGTTCGCACAGGCATGGAAACCGAAATGGGCAAAATCGCCGACTTGATTCAAAACACGGAATCGATGGAAACGCCTTTGCAGCACAGGCTGGAGCAGCTCGGCAAAATTTTGATTATCGTCGCCATCGCGCTAACCGTACTCGTAGTCGTAGCCGGCATCATGCACGGCCAACAGCCTTACGCGATGTTCCTGGCCGGCGTCAGCTTGGCGGTAGCGGCCATTCCCGAAGGCTTGCCGGCCATCGTAACGATTGCGCTCGCGCTGGGGGTGCAGCGGATGATCAAACGCAGGGCGATCGTCAGGAAGCTTCCCTCAGTCGAAACGCTCGGCTGCGCATCGGTCATTTGCTCGGACAAAACAGGGACGCTGACGCAAAACAAAATGACCGTCACCCATCTCTGGGTCGGCGGCGACGTGATGGAAGTAACCGGCGACGGTTACTCCCCGGACGGCGACATCCAGTCGGAGGGCCAGAGTGTCGATCTGCAAAGGCACCCGATGCTGCACAAGCTGCTTCAAGTGTCGCTGATGTGCAACAATGCTTCCTTGCATGAAGAAAAGCAGGAGCAAAAGCGCAAGAAAGGCAAGGACGCGGACGAAGAGAACAACTCGGTCTGGGGCATCAAAGGGGACCCTACCGAAGGGGCGCTCGTCGTTTTAAGCGCAAAAGGCGGCGTGACGCATGAGCTGCTGGACAACCAGTTCAAGCGGATCGCGGAGTTTCCTTTCGATTCGGAGCGCAAGCGGATGTCCGTAGTTGTCTCGTATGAAGGAGGGCGCATGGTGTGTACCAAGGGCGCGCCCGATGTGCTCCTGCAGCATTGCAGCTACGTGCTTTGGGACGGCAAGGTCATTCCTTTCACTTCAAGTTTGAAGCAAAAAGTGATGTCGGCCAATGAAGGCATGGCCAAATCGGCGCTTCGCGTTCTCGGACTTGCTTATCGGGAACTGAGAAGCACGGACCGTTACGGGGAAATGGACGATGTGGAACACGGCTTGATTTTTATCGGCTTGACAGGCATGATCGATCCGCCGCGCAAAGAAGTGCGCGATTCGATCGCCAGATGCCGCAAAGCGGGCATCCGCACGGTCATGATCACCGGCGACCATCAGACGACGGCCGAAGCGATCGCCAAGCAGCTCGGGATGGTTCCGGCCGGCGGCGTCAGCATGAGCGGACAGCAGCTCGGGCTTTTATCCGACGATGAGCTGGACGCGAAAATAGACGATGTTTACGTGTTCGCCCGCGTATCGCCCGAACATAAGCTTCGCATCGTCAAAGCGCTGCAACGCAAGGAACATGTCGTGGCCATGACCGGCGACGGCGTGAACGACGCCCCAGCGATCAAAGCGGCGGATATCGGCATTTCTATGGGAGTTACGGGCACGGACGTATCGAAGGAAGCGTCGTCCCTGGTTCTCAGTGACGATAACTTTTCGACGATAGTCGCAGCGATTGAAGAAGGGCGGGGCATCTATGAAAATATCCGCAAATTCATCCGCTATTTGCTCGCATCGAACGTGGGCGAAATTATGACCATGTTCATCGCGATGATGGCGGGGCTGCCGCTGCCTCTCGTGCCCATTCAAATTCTGTGGGTCAACCTGGTTACCGACGGGCTCCCGGCTATGGCTTTGGGCGTCGACCAGGCCGAAAAAGACTTGATGCAGCAAAAGCCGCGCACCGCGAAAGAAAACATTTTTGCCAGACGTCTGGGCTGGAAAATTATTAGTCGCGGCATTTTGATCGGCGTCTGCACGCTCGGGGCGTTTTGGCTCGTGCTTCGCACGAACCCGGACGACGCCCAGACGCTGGTCAGGGCGCAAAGCGTCGCATTCGCCACACTCGTGATGGCGCAGCTCATCCATGTGTTCGACTGCCGCAGCTCGCGCTCCATTTTCCACCGCAACCCGCTGCAAAACCGCTTCCTGGTACTAGCCGTTCTGTCTTCTCTAGTACTGATGCTGGCCGTTATGTACATCGACGAGCTGCAGCCGATTTTCAAAACCGTACCGCTCGACTGGAAAGAATGGATTCTTGTGCTGATCGCCGCCGGCATTCCGACGTTCCTTATGGGCATCGGCAGCGTGTTGTCGCCAAAAAGGAAAAAGCGCCCGCGCGGTGCATCCTACAGCTCCAAACCGAGCTTTCGCTAAGCTGCTCTTTTCGCACCGCGCGCAGCTCCCAGCGCGCGGTGTTGCGCTGGATGACGGCGGCCGGTCGGCCACATGCCGCGTCGTAAAAGCTTTAAAGCCGCCTCGTGCGGCTTTTTTTATGTTTTTGGGATGAACCATCCATCGATCGAAGACGGCGAGTACTGTTGAAAAGCAGCACTTGAACCGGCGGCAACTTTGTCTGGAGTCAAGACCTTTGTCTGGTAGTAGCACATTTCTGTCTGTCAGCAGCACCTCCACCTGTATCAACACTTCTGCCTTACAGCAGTACCATTGCCTGGTATCAACACTTCTACTTTGTAGCAGCACCTCTGCCTGACAACAGCGTCCACGCTTGACCTCGTGAAGAAAACCTGCAAAAATGCAGGCTTTTCCGCGAATACATGGGCTTAGACTCATATTCATCAAAAATTCCTGCACAATCGCAGGCTTTTCGCCAAAATGAGTCATTTTCTTGGCAAAAGCCTGTACTTTTGCAGGTTTTTTGGGTCAACCGGCCTATATCAGAAAACGAAGGTGCCTTGAAGCGCGGACACGTACCGTTCGGCATTCGGGCTGAGGAGGAACGGTCGGCCCATCCGTGCATCCGTTTCTTAGTCCAGGGCGCAGGTTTTTCAGCTTGCACTATGCATTTTTGCGGATTTGCGCTATGATATTGGCTAAAAGAGGTACAGGAGCGCCAAATGACAACAAATTTTACGAAAATGCATGGTTTGGGCAACGATTTTATCATTATAGCTGGCGAGCAAAAGCTTCCCGATAACGCCAGCCAGCTTGCGATCAAGCAGTGCAATCGTTTTTTCGGCATCGGCGCAGACGGTCTGGTGTATATCCTGCCGTCGGATAAAGCCGATTTTCAAATGCGCATCATCAACGCCGACGGTTCCGAAGCCGAGCAGTGCGGCAACGCGATCCGCTGCGTATCCAAATATGTGTACGATCACGGCATGGCCGATAGCGAAGAAATCACGGTGGAAACTTTGGGCGCGGGCGTGCAAAAAGTGCAGCTTAACGTGAACGACGGCAAGGTTGTTTCCGTCCGCGTGGACATGGGCCAGCCGATTTTGAACGGCCTTCAGGTGCCGACGACGGTGGATCAGGCGGAGGTTATCGACTTCCCGATTGAGGTTGACGGACGCGAGTTCCGTTTTACCGCCGTTTCGATGGGCAACCCGCACTGTGTCATCTACGTGGATGACGCGGTCAACTTCGATCTGGCCGTCTGGGGGCCGAAGCTGGAAGTGCATCCGATGTTCCCGCGCAAAATCAATGTGGAATTCACAACGGTCAAAACCCGCGATTACGCGGACATGCGTGTCTGGGAACGCGGCGCGGGCCCGACGCTCGCATGCGGCACGGGAGCTTGCGCGGTGCTCGTTTCCTCCGTTTTGAACGGTTTGACGGACCGTCAGGGGACCGTTTCTTTGAAAGGCGGAGAACTGTTCATCGAATGGAACGAAGCGGATAATCACGTTTATATGACGGGGCCTGCCGAAGAGGTATACGAAGGGACTTTGTCGGTTACATTTTGATAGTAAATGGGGAGTTGCGATGAAAACGGATCTTCGTACGGCGCTGCAGCGGGATATTATTACCGGCGACGGCGCTATGGGGACTTATTTATATCAGATGGGGTTTCCTGTCGGCATTTCTTACGAGGAATTGAATTTGCTGCGGCCGGAAACGATTGAAGGCGTGCACCGACGCTATTTTGAGGCCGGTGCCCGGCTTATCGAGACGAATACGTTTTCCGCCAATCGTGAAAAGCTGTCCAAATACGGCCTGGAAGGCGAAGTGGAAGCGATCAACCGCGCCGGCGTTGCGCTTGCCCGGCAAGCGGTCGGCAGCGATGCCTACGTAGTCGGAGCGATCGGCTCGATCCGCGCTGGCAAAAAGAAAAACGTCCGCACGGCCGATATGGAAGCGTCGCTCCGCGAGCAGATCGGCGTGCTCCTCGATTCGCCCGTAGACGGACTCCTGCTGGAGACGTTTTTCGACCTGGAAGAGCTGCAGCTGGCGCTCGGCATTATCCGCAGCATGAGCGAGCTGCCGGTCATCTGCCAGTTCGCGACCGAAGGTACCGGCAGCACGGCTGACGGCGTTCCGCTGCAGGAGGCGTTCGAGCGGCTGCGCGACGCCGGCGCCGATTGCATCGGCTTCAACTGCCGCGTCGGCCCGAACGGCATTCTCCGCACGATGGAGAAGCTGACGCCGCTGGCCGGCGTGCCGTTCTCCGCGTTCCCGAACGCGGGGCTTCCCGACTACGTCGACGGGAAGTACTCGTTTGCGGCGACGCCCGAGTACTTCGCCGAGAGCGCGCTGCGCTTCGCCGATCTCGGCGCGCGCCTGATCGGCGGCTGCTGCGGCACGACGCCGGAGCATATCGCCGCTGTCGCCAAGGCGCTCAGCGGCTACGTCCCGGCGGCGCCCGGCGCCGCCCACGCGCACGCTCCGGCCGTGCGCGTTCAAGAGCCGGCCGCTGCGCCGCCGGCGGCAAAGCCGACGCTGCTGGACAACGTCAGGCAGCGCAAAACCGTCATCGTCGAGCTGGATCCCCCGCGGGATCTCGACATCGATAAATTCCTGCAGGGCTCAAAGGCCCTGCAGGACGCTCACGTCGACGCCATTACGATGGCCGACAATTCGCTGGCCGTGACGCGCATGAGCAACCTCGCGCTCGGCTATCTCGTGCAGGACAAGCTGGGTGCGCGTCCGCTCATCCATATCGCGTGCCGCGACCGCAACATGATCGGGACGCAGTCCCATCTCATGGGCCTGCACGCGCTCGGCATCGACCATGTGCTGGCCGTGACCGGCGATCCCGCCAAATTCGGCGATCTGCCCGGGTCCAGCTCGGTGTACGATCTCACTTCGTTTGAGATCATCCGCATGATCAAGCAGCTCAACGAAGGCATCGCCTTCTCCGGCAAGCCGCTGAAGAAAAAGGCGAATTTCGTGATCGGCGCGGCATTCAATCCGAATGTGAAGCATTTGGACAAGGCGGTCAAACGGCTGGAGCGCAAGATAGAGGCGGGGGCAGACTACATTATGACGCAGCCCGTCTACGACGCCAAGCTGATTGAGCAAATTTATGACGCTACGAAGCATTTGCAGGTTCCGATCTTCATCGGCGTGATGCCGCTGGCGAGCGGGCGCAATGCGGAGTATTTGCATAATGAAGTGCCAGGCATCCAGCTTTCCGAATCCGTGCGCGCGCGGATGTCCGGACTGGAGGGCGAAGCAGGGAGAACGATGGGCGTCGAAATCGCCAAGGAACTGCTTGACGCGGCCATGCAGCATTTTAACGGCATTTATCTCATGACGCCTTTCCTCCTTTACGAAATGAGCGTCCAGCTGACGAACTATGTTTGGGAAAAGTCGAATCGCCGTGATTTCCACTTGTACCCACTTTCAAAATGAATTAAAATAGGGTAATGGATGTGATCAGGATGATTTGCAGCATGACCGGGTTCGGACAAGCGAACCGCTCTTTTGCCGGCTACAAGGTGTTTATCGATATCAAGTCGGTCAACCACCGGTACTGCGAAGTCGCGATCCGAATGCCCAAAGAATGGGTCTGCTTTGAAGATTCGCTTAAGAAAACCGTGCTGCAAACGATCAAACGGGGACGGGTTGACGTCTTTGTAACTGCAGAGAAAGAAACTGTTTTTACGAAACATGTGACTGTGGATTTCGCTTTGGCGGACGCTTATTTGCAGGCCGCCGAACAATTGAAGCAGCGCTTCGGCTACGCAGATCAGGTTTCGCTGCAAGATTTGCTGCGGCTTCCCGATCTCGTGCAGATGAAAGAAGAGCGCGCCGAGCCTGACGAATCGTTCGAACAGGAGCTGTGCACCTGCTTGCAGGAGGCGGCAGCCCGGCTGTCCGACATGCGCCGGCAGGAAGGCGCGATGCTGGCGCGGGACATTGGCGAGCGGCTGTCCGAGCTGCGGAAGCTTCACTCGGAGCTTCAGGCGTTCGCTCCGCGGGTCGTGCAGGATTACGCGGCCCGGCTGAGCGGTCGGATTCAATCGCTTATGCAAGATCTTCCGCACGTTGACGAGCAGCGCCTGGCGACGGAAATCGCCATGTTTGCTGACCGTTCCAATGTGGATGAAGAACTGACGAGGCTGCAAAGCCATTTCGTCCAGGTTGACGGACTGCTGAGTTCCGAGGAGCCGGTAGGCCGCAAGTTCGACTTTTTGATTCAGGAAATGAATCGCGAAGTGAATACGATCGGTTCCAAGGCGAATCATTCCGAGCTGACGGCCCGGGTGATCGAGATGAAAGCCGAATTGGAAAAAATGCGGGAACAAGCACAGAATATCGAGTGAAGCGTTCATGCGCTTCGCGAGGAGGAAGTTGAATGGCTATCAAATTAATCAATATCGGGTTCGGGAACATCGTATCAGCGAACCGTATCATCTCGATCGTCAGCCCCGAGTCGGCGCCGATCAAGAGGATCATTCAGGAGGCGCGCGACCGCCACATGCTGATTGACGCCACATATGGCCGAAGAACCCGTGCCGTTATTATCACCGACAGCGACCATGTCATCTTGTCGGCGGTACAACCTGAAACGGTAGCGCATCGACTTTCCAACAAGGACGATGATCATGACGAGTAATACGAATACGCTCGAACGCGAGAGAGGTATTTTGATCGTGTTGTCCGGCCCTTCCGGCGTCGGCAAAGGGACGGTTTGCGCTTCGCTGCGCAAGCTGTCGCCGGAAATTGTATATTCGGTTTCCGCAACGACCCGGGCTCCCCGTCAGGGAGAGGTCGAGGGCGTGAATTATTTTTTCAAGACGAGGGAACAATTCCAGCAGCTTATAGATACAGACGAAGTGCTGGAATGGGCCGAATACGTAGGCAACTTTTACGGAACTCCAAGACGTTTCGTGGAGGATACGCTGCGTTCGGGCCAGGACGTCATTCTGGAGATTGAAGTCCAGGGCGCGCTGCAGGTCAAGCAGAAGTTTCCCGAGGGCGTGTTTATTTTCTTGCTTCCGCCGTCGCTGGATGAGCTGCAAAACCGCATCGTCACGCGCGGCACGGAGACCGATGAAGTCATTCGCAACCGGATGTCCGTCGCCGTGGATGAAATTCGTTTGATGGAGCATTATGACTATGCCATCGTCAACGACCGCGTGGAAACGGCATGCTCCAAGATTCAATCGATTCTTTTGGCGGAACATTGCAAAAAGGACCGGATGTTTCCGAAAATCATTCAATGGATCGGCGAGGTGAATTAGCATATGTTATATCCTTCAATCGATAAGCTTCTTGATAAAGTGGACAGCAAATATTCGCTGGTTGTGGCAGCGGCCAAAAGAGCCAGATTGCTGCGCGACGGCGCAAAAACCGATTTGAGATCGCAAAAATCTCACAAAAATGTCGGGCTTGCTTTGGAAGAATTGTACGGGGATTACATCTCTTACGAGAAAATCCAGACCAAAGAAATCGTGAAATAATGCTTCATCCGACAACCCTCGCGGTTGTTATTTTTTTCTCACCGAAGGAGGATGCTCCATGAGCGTGCTGCAGGGTAAAACAATCGTGCTGGGGGTATGCGGGGGGATCGCCGCTTACAAAGCCGCTGCTTTAACGAGCAAACTGACGCAGGCGGGCGCCAAAGTGCGCGTCATTATGACGGAATCCGCAACCCGTTTCGTAGCGCCGCTTACGTTCCAGACGCTGTCGCGGCATCATGTGTTTGCCGATACGTTTGACGAGAAGGACGCGTCCGTCGTTTCGCACATCGATTTGGCGGACAGCGCGGACCTGTTTCTGATCGCCCCCGCTACGGCGAACATGATCGGCAAGCTGGCGCTTGGCCTTGGGGACGATATGCTGAGCACGACGCTGCTGGCGACCATGGCCCCGATCTGGGTGGCGCCGGCGATGAATGTGCACATGTACGCCAATGCTGCGGTACAGCACAATATGGATACGCTGCGCCGCCGCGGCGTACGCTTCATCGAGCCGGGAGAAGGGCAGCTGGCCTGCGGCTACGTCGGCAAAGGGCGGCTCGCGGAGCCGGAGGAAATTGTCGCCGCGGTTGAACGGCATTTTGCCGGCAGAGGCCTGCTGCAAGGAAAGCATGTGCTGGTCACCGCGGGAGGCACGGTGGAACGCATCGATCCTGTGCGCTACATTACGAATGATTCGTCAGGCAAAATGGGGTACGCCATCGCCGAGGAAGCGGCGCGTATGGGAGCGGTTGTGACGCTTGTCACAGGTCCGACCGCACTGCCGGAGCCGCAAGGCGTGACGGCGATCCGGACTCAATCCGCGCTGGATATGAGGGAAGCGGTGATGTCGCGTTTGGACCGGCAGGAGCTCGTGATTAAGGCGGCGGCCGTCGCCGATTACCGTCCGGCCGAGGTTGCCGCGCAGAAGATCAAGAAAAAAGCGGATACGTTCACGTTGGAAATGGTCAAAAATCCCGACATTTTGCAGGAGATCGGCGAGCTTAAGCGAGGTCAGGTCGTGGTCGGCTTTGCTGCGGAAACAGAGCGTCTGGACGAGCATGCGATGGACAAGTTGATCCGCAAAAACTGCGACCTGATCGTTGGCAACGACGTTTCGCAGGACGGGGCGGGATTTGGCTCCGATACCAATGTGGTACGTATATTTGATCGGAACGGGCTCGTCGAGGCACTGCCGCTACTTAGCAAGGCTGAGGTTGCGCGCAGGCTGCTGGAGCTTGCGGCGGCCCGTCTGCCGCAAGCGCCTGACAGCCCGAGGCCGTAAAGGGGAGTTTGGATGTACGCAAAAGTCATCGTTGATGTTCCGGCCAAGCAGACGAACCGGACATTCGACTATGAAGTGCCGGAACCATTGCGCAAATGGGTAGAAGTAGGAAGCCGGGTCGGCGTGCCGTTCGGACCGCGGGTGCTGCAAGGATTCGTCGTCGAGATGCAGGAGGAAACCAAGCTGGAAGCGAAGCGGCTGAAGCCGATTCAGACCGTGCTGGATGTCGTCCCGCCGTTGACGGAAGAGCTTGTCGGACTTGGCAGATGGATCAGCCGCACGTACTTGTGCCACGAGATTACGGCGCTGCAGGCGATGCTGCCCGGCGCTTTAAAAGCGAAATATGAACGCGGAATTCGGCTCGGGGAGAAAGCGGCGGAGCAGATGCTGCTGGACTTGCCGGATTTGCAGGAAATCGTTCATTTTGTCAAATCCAAAGAAACCGTTGCGATGGAATCGCTGATGGAGCGTTTTCCGAACGACGGTCTGCTTGTCAAGCAGCTGCTGGCCGCCGGCGTGCTGTCGGAGGTACAAATCGTCAAAGACCGCATGTCCGCGAAAAAAGCGCTGACGGTTTTTCCTCCGGCTGACGTATCCGGTATGGAAGCCGCTTTAACCGGACTGCCGGCAAGGGCGGGCAAGCAAAAAGAAGTGCTGCGCTTTTTGATCGATCACCCGGATCCGGTTCGGCTTGCGGTGCTGATGGAGACGCTGCAGGTCGGCGCCGGAACGGTAAAAAGCTTGGCCGACAAAGGGCTTTTTGAGCTTCGGGAAGTGGAAGTGCTGCGGGACCCGTATGCGGGCCGCCATTTTGCGCGGACGAAGCCGCTCCCGCTGACCGCGGAGCAGAGCCGCGTTTTTGCCGAAATCCGGAGCAGCGTCGCGGATAGCAGGCATGAAGTGTTCCTGCTGCAAGGCGTCACCGGCAGCGGAAAGACGGAAGTTTATTTGCAGTCCATTCAGGAATGCCTCGATCAGGGCCGCGAAGCGATCGTGCTCGTTCCCGAGATTTCGCTGACCCCGCAAATGGTAGAGCGTTTCAAGGGCCGGTTCGGCGATCTGGTGGCCGTTCTGCACAGCCGCTTGTCGGATGGAGAGCGCTACGACGAATGGCGCAAAATTACGCGCAAGCAGGTCAAAGTGGTGATCGGGGCGCGCTCGGCGATTTTCGCTCCTTTTACCCGTATCGGACTTATTATTATAGATGAGGAACACGAATCTTCGTACAAGCAGGAAGAGAGCCCGCGGTATCATGCCCGGGAAATTGCCGTGCAGAGAGCGCTGCAGCATCAGGCGGCCGTCGTCCTCGGTTCGGCTACGCCGTCGCTGGAAAGCGTTCAAAGAACGAGAGGCTCCCGCGAGGCCGAGGAGAAGTCTGCTTACAAGCTGCTTCTGATGCAGGAACGAGTCGCGGGCAGGCCGATGCCCAAAGTGCATATCGTTGACATGCGCGAGGAACTGAAGGGCGGAAATCGCTCCATGTTCAGCAAATCGTTGTATAAAGCGTTAGAAGAACGGTTACACAAGAAAGAACAGACGGTTTTGCTGTTGAACCGCCGGGGGTACGCAACGTTTGTGATGTGCCGCACCTGCGGCTTCGTCTCGACGTGCCCGCACTGCGATATATCGCTAACGTATCATCAAAGCTCCCGGATGCTGCGCTGTCATTACTGCGGCTATGCGGAGCGGGAAGTTTCGCAGTGTCCGAGCTGCAATTCGGAGCACATCCGGCATTTCGGCACAGGCACGCAGCGCGTCGAAGAGGAGCTCGGAAAGCTGTTTCCCGGCATCCGGGTGATCCGGATGGACGTAGACACGACGACGGAAAAAGGTTCGCACGAAAAGTGGCTGACCTTGTTCGGCGAGAAGCAGGCCGATGTGCTGCTCGGCACGCAGATGGTGGCGAAAGGGCTTGATTTTCCCGACGTGACGCTGGTCGGCGTCATTGCGGCGGATACGGTGCTGAATTTGCCTGATTTCCGCTCGGCGGAACGGACGTTTCAACTGCTGACGCAGGTGGCCGGACGGGCCGGAAGGCACGAAAAGCTGGGCGAAGTGTTTGTCCAAACGTATACACCGGAGCATTACAGCGTGCAGTGCGCGAGCAGGCACGATTTTGCCGGATTTGCCGGCCATGAGCTGGACATCCGCGCGAATTTGGGCTATCCGCCGTTCCAACGGCTTATTCTGGTCACGTTTTCCCATGAGGAGCTGCCGCTGCTGGTGAAGTCGGCCGAAGCTTTTGTCACGCGCCTGAAAGAGCTTGTAGCGGAGCACTCCGTGCAGCCCGCGGATTTGTTTACGGCAGCGGCGGCAGCAGACGGGGAACCTTTTGCCATGGACGTGTTAGGGCCTGTCGCCTCGCCTATTTCCCGAATCAAGGATAGATATCGGTTCCAATGCGTGGTAAAATATCGGGGGGACGCTCAGGCTTCCGAGCTGGTAGGCCGGGCGGTCGCCTGGTTTGAGGAGCGGTCCGCGAAGGAAAAGCTGCAGATCAGCGTCGACGTGGATCCGCAATATTTGATGTAATGAGATCGAAGACTTCAGAGGTGGGTGGACTTAATGGCTATTAAAATTATTGTAAAAGATCCGGATCCGGTACTGCGGGAGAAAGCCGTTACCGTTACGAAATTCAATTCCAATCTGCATAAATTGCTCGACGATATGGCCGATACGATGTACGAAGCGGAAGGCGTCGGCCTGGCTGCGCCGCAAATCGGCATTTTGAAACGCGTTATCGTAATGGACTGCGGCGAAGAGCACGGCGGATTGATCGAGATGGTCAATCCCGAGGTCATCGATTCGAGCGGCGAGCAAACCGGTCCCGAAGGCTGCCTCAGCATACCCGGCCTGCGCGGCGATGTAAGCCGGCCTTTGAACGTTAAGGCGAAGGGCCAGGACCGCAACGGCAACGAAATCGTCGTGGAAGGCACCGAGCTGCTGGCGCGCTGCATTATGCATGAAATCGACCATTTGAACGGCGTGCTGTTTACCGATCTCGCGATCAAAACGTATACGAGCGAAGAAGAGGAAGATTCCAAGTGAACATCATTTTCATGGGTACGCCCGACTTTGCCGTGCCGTCTCTGCAAGCGCTGCTGGACGAAGGCTACGGCGTGACGGCGGTCGTGACGCAGCCTGACCGTCCGAAAGGGCGCAAGCGCGTGCTGACACCGCCGCCCGTAAAGGTGGAGGCGGAAAAGCGCGGCATTCCGGTGCTTCAATTTGAAAAGCTGCGCCAGGCCGATTCGGTGGAGGCGCTGCGCCAATTGGCGCCGGACTTGATCGTGACGGCGGCATACGGGCAAATTTTGCCGAAATCCGTTTTGCAGCTGCCGAAGCACGGGTGCATCAACATCCATGCTTCGCTGCTGCCCAAATACCGCGGCGGAGCGCCGATTCATCATGCGATCCTGGGGGGCGAGCGGGTGACCGGCGTCACGATCATGTATATGGCCGAAGGTCTCGACACGGGCGATATGATCAGCAAAGTGGAGGTGCCGATCGAGGATACCGACACGACGGGAACGATGTTCGAGAAGCTGAGTGCGGCCGGAGCCGAGCTGCTGAAGCGCACGCTGCCGGATTTGCTGGCAGGTCGCATCGAAGCGGTTCCGCAAAACGAGGCGGATGCCGTTTACTCGCCGAACATCCGCAGGGAGGACGAGCTGATCGACTGGTCGCGCTCCGCAGCGGACATTTTCAACCAGATTCGCGGGCTGAATCCGTTCCCGGGCGCTTATACGCTGTGGAACGGGGAAGTCTTGAAAGTATGGGCTTGCGCCAATCCGAATGGGACCGGCCCGGTACCGGCAAGCCGCAGCTCCGTGTTAGTCGGCGGCGCTGCACCTCGGCCGGGCACTGTGCTGCAAAGCAGCGAGCTCGGTCTTGAAGTGATGACCGGCAGCGGCACGTTGTGGCTGACGGAAATTCAGCCGTCGGGGAAAAAACCGATGGATGTTGCGCAGTTCATCCGGGGCGTCAAACTCGCGGACGGCACCGTCTTTGGCGGTTGATCCGCCCGGACACGGCGCAGTCCGGTTCGCATCGGAACTGTATCATATACAAAAAGAGGTAACCAATTTGTCTACAGATAAACATAACCGCCCGCAGGACGGGCCGGCTGCCGGCAAGCAGTCGGGCTCTTCCGGACGGGTTTCATCCAAAGGGTCAACTTCAAAGCACCGGAACCAAAGCGCTGCCTCAAGCAGCGCTGTTCGGCATTCCGCCCGCGATGCGGCGCTGGACGTGCTGACGAGAGTCGAAGAAGATCGGTCCTACAGCAACCTTCTGCTCAATCAGACGCTGCAGAAGCATCATTTGGAGCGTGCGGACGCGGCGCTGGCGACAGAGCTTGTGTACGGGACGATCGGACGGCAAAATACAATCGATTTTTTCCTGGAGCGCTTTGTCAGCAAAGGGCTCGGGAAGCTGGAGCCGTGGGTAAGATGCTTACTGCGGCTCAGTTTTTATCAGCTGCGGTATTTGGACCGCATTCCCGATCACGCGGCCGTCAGCGAAGCGGTCAATATCGCGAAGCGCCGGGGCCATTCAGGCATCTCGGGGATGGTCAACGGCGTGCTGCGGAGCGTCCTCCGCAGCAAAGAGCAGCTTGCGCTGCCGGCCGGGCTCGGCGACGCGAAGCGCATAGCGCTCGAACATTCCCATCCGGAATGGCTCGTGCGCAGATGGATCCGCCAGCTCGGCCCCGAGCTGACGGAAGCGGTCTGTGCGGCGAACAATGAGCCGCCGCACGTCAGCATCCGCGCGAACGCGATGCATGCCGGACGTGAGCAGCTGCTGCGCGAGCTGCAGGAGAGCGGCATCCGCGCGGAAGCGTCGCCGCTCGCCCCCGCCGGCATTCTCGTGCACGCGGCGGGCAACATGGCTTTGGACCCCCGCTTCGCGAGGGGGGACTTCTCGATCCAGGACGAGAGCTCGATGCTCGTCGCCGAAGCTTTGGACCCGCAGCCGGGCATGCGCGTGCTGGACTGCTGCGCAGCGCCCGGGGGCAAGACCGCGCACATCGCGGAAATCATGCGCGACCGGGGCGAGATCTGGGCGTGCGATTTGCACGAGCATAAGCGCAAGCTGATCGAGGATCAGGCGCAGCGGCTCGGACTGTCGTCCATCAAGACGCTGGTGATGGACGCTCTGGAGCTGGCGGACCATTTTCCGGCCGAGTCGTTCGACCGCATTTTGCTCGACGCTCCTTGCTCCGGCTTTGGCGTCATCCGCCGCAAGCCCGACCTAAAGTGGGCCAAGCAGGAGTCCGAAATCGCCGACATCTGCGCGCTGCAGGGCGCGATTTTGAACAAAGTCCATCGTTTGCTGAAGCCTGGAGGCATTTTGGTATACAGCACATGCACGATTGAAAAGTCGGAAAACGAAGACAGGATTGCCCGGTTTTTGGCGGAGCACGGCGATTTCTCGACGGCGCCTTTTCCCGAGCGCGCTTTTGCGGCATTGGAGCCTTCCGCGCTGGCGGCGGGAATGGCGCAAATTTATCCGCAGCAGTATCATTCCGACGGATTTTTTATCGCAAGACTGCACAAGCGCGGATAGCCCCGCTTCCGGCATGGGGATGTGTGTTCGCAGCATGTTTGTGTTAAAATAGATAGGATATTCAATTAAATAGCAGGTTGTGAGGACAATGAAACCATTTGTGTATGATTTAAATTGGGATGAGTGGCAAAGCTGGGTAAAAGAACACGGCGAATCCTCGTTCCGTGCCGGGCAAATTTTTGACTGGCTCTATGTGAAACGCGTGCTCAGCTTCGATGAAATGACGAATTTGCCGAAGGCGCTCCGCGATAAGCTGAAAGATCAGTTCGAGTTCGTCACACTGACGGAAATCGCCAAATATGAGTCGCAGGACGGTACGGTCAAGTTCCTGTTCGAGCTGGAGGATAAAAACGCGATCGAGACGGTCGTCATGAAGCATAACTACGGCAACAGCATTTGCGTCACGACGCAGGTTGGATGCCGCGTAGGCTGTACGTTTTGCGCCTCGACGCTGGGCGGTTTGAAGCGGGATTTGAAACCGGGCGAGATTGTGGCGCAGGTCGTCAAGGCGCAAAAAATGCTGGACGCAACAGAGGAGCGCATCAGTTCGATCGTCATTATGGGAATCGGCGAACCGTTTGAGAACTATGAGGCGACGATGAATTTTTTACGCAACATGATTCATCCGAAAGGGCTGAACATCGGGCAGCGGCACATTACCGTCTCGACGAGCGGCATCGTGCCGAACATTTACAAATTCGCCGACGAGAACCTGCAGGTGAATCTGGCGATTTCGATTCATGCCCCCAACGACAAGCTGCGTTCCAAGCTGATGCCGGTGAACCGGAGATTTCCGTTCGCCGACTTAATTGAAGCTTGCAAATATTACATTGCCAAAACGGGCCGCAGAATCACGTTTGAATATGCGCTGATGGGCGAGGTGAACGACCAGCCGGAGCATGCCGAGGAACTGGCCGCCGTGCTGAAAGAAATGCCGCTCAGCCATGTGAATCTGATTCCCGTCAACTTCGTTGCGGAGCGGGATTTCAAACGGACTCCCCGGGACGATATTTTCACGTTCCAGCGTATTCTCGAGAAGAGCAAAATCAATGCGACCATACGCCGCGAGCAGGGCAGCGACATCGCTGCGGCCTGCGGGCAGCTTCGGGCCAAGCATATGGAGCGCAAGTAATGAGGTGAGATCGGGATGAAGATGGTAAGCCGTACGGATATCGGCAAGGTCCGCATCGTGAACGAGGACCGCGCCGCCATACAGGACGGGCTGAACGGGTTGTCTCTGGCGATCGTTGCCGACGGCATGGGAGGGCATCAGGCCGGCGACGTTGCCAGCCAAATGGCCATCGAAATCGTTCAGGCGAAGCTGCAGACGATTCATTGGGGAATGCCGGTCGACGAGTGCAAGCAGGCGCTCCGTCAAGCGATTGAAACGGCGAATGAGACGATATTCGAATTTGCCTCGCAAAAAGAAAACTACAACGGCATGGGCACGACGGTCGTCACCGTGATCGCGTCCCAGGAGCTGCTGCTAATCGGACATATCGGCGACAGCCGGGCTTACAAAATCGATCACGACTCGATTACCCAACTGACGGAAGATCATTCGCTCGTCAATGAACTGGTCAAGCACGGACAAATTACGCTGGAGGAAGCGGTTCATCATCCGAGACGCAATGTCGTAACGCGCGCGCTCGGTACGGAGCCGGGAGTAGACGTCGACCTGTACGAGTTTTCCTGGAAACCGGGGGATATTATTCTCATTTGTTCCGACGGACTGAGCGGATTGGTGGAAGCCGAAGCGATCAAACAAACGGTCAGGACCCACTCCGATCTCGAAGAAGCCGCCGACGAGTTGATCCAAAGCGCGCTGGATGCGGGCGGGGACGACAATGTGACGGTCGTTCTGATCGCTCACGAACAAATTTCCGAGGAAGAAAAGGGGGGATGAGAATTGATCGGTAAAAAGCTTGGAGGCCGCTATGAAATTTTGGAGAGAATCGGCGGCGGCGGCATGGCTTTGGTATATAAAGGGCAGGATCTGCTGCTGAATCGCAAAGTGGCCGTTAAAGTGCTGCGCCAGCAGTACGTTCACGACGAGGAGTTCATACGGCGCTTTCGCAGAGAGGCCCAAGCGGCCGCTTCCCTTTCTCATCCCAATGTCGTCAGTATTTACGATGTCGGGCAGGAAGGCGAAATTCATTATATCGTCATGGAATATATCGAGGGCACGACCTTGAACGACTTGATCAAGGAAAAAGCGCCCCTGCAGGTGGAGGAGGCTGTTCATTACGCCAGCCAAATCGCCGATGCGCTGGATCATGCCCACCACAATGAGATCATTCACCGCGATATTAAGCCTCATAATATTTTGATCGGCAGAAACGGCCGGATCAAAGTGACTGATTTCGGCATCGCCCGGGCTGCGACGTCTTCGACGATCACGCAGACGGGCTCGGTCGTTGGATCGGTACACTATTTTTCGCCGGAGCACGCTAAAGGAACGAATACGGGAGAAAAATCGGATTTGTACTCGCTCGGCATCGTCATGTACCAGATGCTGACGGCCAGGCTGCCTTTTCTCGGGGAAAGCCCGATCAGCGTCGCGCTCAAGCATTTGCAGGAGGATGTGGAGGAACCGCGCAAGGTGAATCCGCTCATCCCGCAAAGCGTGGAGAACATTATTTTAAAAGCGATGCGCAAAAAGCCCGAGGAGCGCTATCAATCCGCAAAGCAGATGATGGAAGATCTCGATTCGTGCCTGAATTTGGACCGCCGCAACGAGGCCAAGGTTACTTTTTGGGATGCCGACGGGATGGACGAGGAGCGTACGCTGGTCATGCCGGCTATTCGCCCGAACCAGATCGGCGAGTTCAAGGACGAAGAGTTTGACAAGCCCGGCTGGCGGGAGGAATCCGCTCCGGTGAAGAAAAAGGGCTGGGTCAAGCCGGTGGTCTGGATCGTCATCCTGCTTATCGTGCTGGGCGCGATGTGGTATTTGGTCGGGTATGTAAAAGGCATGTTCACGGTCGAAACCGTGGAAGTGCCGAATGTCGCGCATAAGCCGCTTGTTCAGGCGCAGGCCGAATTGACAGCGGTGAAGCTTGGCTCAACGGTCATCTACGAAAAAAGCAAGGAAGACAAAGACCTCGTCCTGCGCCAGGACCCGTCCGGCCTGAAGCTGAACGTCGGAACCAAAGTCACGCTGTACGTGAGCGAGGGCATCGCCAAAATAAAGATGGACAATTACGTCGGCCAGTCTTTGACGGACGCCAAGCTCAAGCTCCAGTCGCTCGGCATTAGAGACGATCAAATCACGGTCAAGCCGGGAGCCATCGACGATAAGCCGGACATGATTCAGCAGCAAACCCCGGCGCCCGGCGAGGAGTTCGAGCTCGACAAAGCAGCGATTACGCTTACGGTCACCAGAGCGAAGGAAACGTTCAAAATGCCCGATCTCGTCGGCATGACGGAGAAGGACGCCAAGGATCAGATCGCCAAGCTTAATTTGAAACTGGCGGCAAACGGCGTTACCCGCGAGAAAAGCTACAAATATCCGAAGGGCAAAGTTACCAGGCAGTTTCCTTACGATAAAAATGTGGATGTAGCGGCGGGCGCCGAGATCAACCTCGTCGTCAGCGACGGACTGCCCGAAGACGCCGGCCAGCTCAACGTCAGCATCCCGGTCAAACCTACGGAGGAAGGCAAGGATACGGTGTTCAAGATCGTCGTGAGCGACGCGCAGTACGACAACTTCGAATACATGACGGAAAAAGTGAGCAAACCGCAAAATATCGATGTCAAAGTCATCGTATCGCCCGAAAAGAAAGCCGTTATTTTGATCAAAGAAGGCGACAATCTGGTGAATTCGATTACCCGGACGTATCAGGATTATTTGGATCAAAAAAATGGCAAGAACGCTACGCCCAGCCCGTCGGCCCCGACAGCTCCCAGCGCATCGCCGAAACAGCAAAGCACCGGTCCCGCTGTTCCGGCCAGCGGCAGCGGGAATACCGGCCAAGGGCAGCCGGGCGGCGCTTCGGCCAAACCCGGAACTGGAGGCGCGAATTAATGCCACAAGGATCCATCGTTAAGGCATTAAGCGGTTATTACTACGTCCTGCCCGAAGGGGCGAACATCCGCGAGGCGGATTGCGTAACCTGCCGTGCAAGAGGCGTGTTCAAGAAAAAAAATATTTCCCCGCTCGTCGGGGATCAAGTGAAATACGAGCTGACGGAGAACGGGGAAGGCACGGTAACCGAAGTGCTTCCCCGCTCGTCGGAGCTGATCAGACCGCCGATTGCAAACGTCGACCTGGTCGTGCTTGTATTCGCCGTCACGGAGCCTGTGCTCAATCTGCAGCTGCTTGACAAGTTTCTCGTTCATATCGAGAGCACCGGGCTGGATGTGCTTCTGTGCTTTACGAAATACGACCTGCTGGAAGCAAGCGGTTCGGAAGGGGAAGGGACGCTGACGGTGGCGGAGTTTGCGCGGATGCGCGAGCTCTACGAGCAAATCGGCTATCCGATCGTGACGACAAGCTCCAGGCGACATGAAGGCGTGGAAGACGTTCAGCGCCATTTGCAAAACCGGATCAGCGTGTTTGCCGGGCAGTCGGGCGTCGGCAAATCTTCTTTGCTCAATGAGCTGATCAGCGGCGCCGAACTGGAGACGAACGCGATCAGCCAGCGGCTGGGCCGGGGTAAGCATACGACCCGCCACGTCGAGCTGCTTCCGCTGGATGCGGGCGGGTACGTGGCGGATACACCCGGGTTCAGCCAGCTTGACTTCATGGAGCTGGAAGCCGAGCAGCTCGGCGGCTGCTTCAAGGAGTTTGCAGCGCATGCGGAAGGCTGCAAGTTCCGCGGCTGCCTGCATCTTCACGAGCCGAACTGCAAAGTGCGGGAGGCTGTCGCCGAGGGGACGATTGCGGCATCGCGTTACGACCACTATTTATTGTTTTTGGCTGAAATGAAAGATCGCAAGAGGAGGTATTAACCGGATGGTGTATGTAGCGCCTTCGATTTTATCGGCAAATTTTGCCAAGCTTGGGGAAGAGATTAAAGAGGCCGAACTCGGCGGAGCAGACTGGATTCATGTAGACGTGATGGATGGGCATTTTGTGCCGAACATTACGATCGGGCCGCTTGTGGTCGATTCGATTCGTCCCATGACGAAGCTTCCGCTCGATGTGCATTTGATGATTGAAGAGCCGGACCGCTTTATTCCCGATTTTGTGAAAGCGGGCAGCGATTTGATCTCCGTTCATGTGGAGGCTTGCACGCATTTGCACCGGACGCTGCATCTCATTAAAGAGAGCGGCGTTCGGGCGGGTGTCGTGTTGAATCCGGCGACGCCGATTTCCATGATCGAACACGTATTGGACGAGCGGCTTGATCTCGTTCTTATTATGACGGTGAACCCGGGCTTCGGCGGGCAAGCGTTTATTCCGGGCATGCTCGGCAAAATCCGCGCTTTGCGGGAACAAGCGAATGCAAAAGGGCTTCACGGGCTGCATATCGAAGTAGACGGGGGCATCAACGAAGCGACTGCGCGGCAAGTGGTCGAAGCGGGCGCGGATGTGCTAGTAGCCGGCAACGCCGTATTCGGCCAGCCAAACCGCGCGGATGCGATACGGAGAATTCGCGGGTAGAAAGGAAGCGGGAGACGATGAAAATCTTCTGGCTGTTCATCTACAGTATACTGTGCGGGGTATTGCTTACGCTATATACGAACATACACGACATGTCCAAATTCATATTCTCGCTCGGAGCGCTTTATGCGGGCATCCGCTTTTTCCGCCGCTTTGAGCAAAAGGGACTTCGAATCTGGTTTATTGTACTGTCGGTCATTCTCTACTTCATATTTAGCTTTGCATTTGTACTTTATACCCACATGAACGGCATAACCGGATAAAATCCGCATACATATAGTTACAAGAGTGAAACGCTCTTGTAGCTTTTTTTGCTTTCTGGAGGCGAATCTTACGGGAGCAATAATTTTAATTTACTTGGGTACCTATAAAACAAGGCACGTTTTTAAGGTCCGGGCGTATACTGTTGTGACGATGCGAGGAGCAGTCATGCAACCTGTGAAGGAGGGGTAGAGTATGAAGTTCTACACAATCAAGCTACCGAAATTTTTGGGTGGTTTCGTGAAGGCTTTACTTAATACGTTCAGCAAAAACTAAGCGCGGACATACTTAACCCAGAAAAAGCAAAAAAAGCACCTGTAAGGTGCTTTTTGTCTATCATGCCGCTATTTAAACGCGAGTCACTTTTCCGGACTTCAGCGCACGAGCGCTTACGTAGACACGTTTAGGTTTACCGTTAACGAGGATGCGAACCTTTTGAACGTTAACGCCCCAAGTACGCTTGTTTTTATTGTTAGCGTGGGACACATGATTTCCAGTGCCTGGTCCTTTACCTGTAATAAAGCATTTGCGGGACATGTTTGACACCTCCTTCGGCAGTATACAAAGCAGCCTGGGTGGCAAGCCTAAGCTTGACATGACAGCTTTCCTCAAATTTAGACTTGGCTTTTTAACTTACATCTTATAGCCAGCGAAAACACACTTAAATATAATAGCATAGCCCATCAAACCTAGTCAACGAATTACCTTTATTTTTGACGTTTATTTATTGTCTTTGTTATAGTACAATGAAGATTAGCCCATAATCTCATACATAAGGAATGCCGATGAACCCGGTTTTCTAAAGTGAAAACCTTAAGGAGTTGTTTACAAATGTCTATCGAACTCTCTACCGAATTCGGAAAAGTAACGGTTACGGACGAAGTTATATCCATACTGGCAGGCTCCGCGGCTTTGGATTGCTACGGACTTGTCGGCATGGCGACGAGAAAGCAGCTGAAAGACGGCATTGCCGAACTGCTGGGCCGCGATAATTTGAGCCGCGGCGTCGAAGTGCGCCGGGAAAACGGACGCCTTGAGATCGACCTTTATATCATTGTCAGCTACGGCACCAAAATATCCGTAGTGGCCGGCAACGTCCAAACGAAAGTGAAATACGTGCTGAATGATGTCGTCGGTCTGGACGTTGACGATGTGAATATTTTTGTGCAAGGCGTCCGAGTGGCCAAATAAACCCCCATAACCGGGAAGGAGAATCGCTTTGAGTAAGCGCTTTATCTCAATAAATGGAAATGACTTCACTGCCATGATCTTAGCGGGAGCGGATAACCTGCGTCAAAATATCGACAAGGTTAACGGATTGAACGTGTTCCCCGTTCCCGACGGAGATACAGGCACCAACATGAATATGACGATCGCCGCCGGTAGCGAGGAGCTGAAGAAGAAGCCATCTTCCCATATTGGTAAAGCGGCCGATGCGTTGTCCAAAGGATTGATGATGGGGGCCAGGGGAAACTCCGGCGTCATTTTGTCCCAGTTGTTCCGCGGCTTTGCCAAACATGTCCATGACATGGAGACGGTAAATCCCGAGCAATTTGCGGCTGCGCTGCAGCAGGGCGTGGAGACCGCTTATAAAGCTGTTGTCAAGCCTGTGGAAGGGACCATTTTGACGGTATCCAAGGAAGCCGCCAAGCAGGCTATCCAGCACAGACGGGGCGGCGACATGCTCAGCCTGATGCAGGATGTGCTGCAGAAGGCGAAGGAAGCTTTGGCCAAGACGCCGGAGCAGCTGCCCGTATTGAAAGAAGTTGGGGTCGTGGATGCGGGCGGACAAGGCCTTGTATGCATCTACGAAGGCTTTGTGGCATCGCTCGGAGGAGATCTTGCCGTGCCCAGCTATGAATACGCTTCGTTGGATTCACCGATGCTCGCCGTTTCGGCCCTGACTTCTCTGAATTTGGCCAAAGAAGCGCATGCGCATCTTCCCGCGCAAGCCCGCCTGGCGACCGAAGACATCGAGTTCGGTTATTGCACCGAATTCATGCTGACGATTGCTCCGGGCAAAGTCAAGGGGCTCGTGTTCGATGAAACCCGGTTTCGCGAGCAGCTCGGCCGGCTCGGAGATTCGCTGCTTGTCGTGGCCGACGATGAGCTGGTGAAGGTGCATATTCATGCGGAATATCCAGGGGAAGTCATGAACCAGGTGATGAAATACGGCTCCTTAAGCCGTATCAAAATAGAAAATATGCGCGAACAGCATACTCATATTATTGAAGGGTTTGAACAAAACGGCGAGGCTTCCGCAAGCGGTTTGCCCGGCGAAGCGGAACCGGCAGCGCCAAGCAAGCCTTACGGTTTCGTAGCCGTCGCACTTGGCGGCGGAATAACCGAGATTTTCTCCAGCGTAGGCGTGGACGTCGTGCTGTCCGGCGGTCAGACGATGAACCCGAGCACGGAGGATATCGTCAATGCGGTAAACCGGATTGATGCCGGCACTATTTTTGTGCTGCCGAACAATTCCAATATCATTTTGGCGGCGCAGCAGGCGGCTGAGTGGGTCGAGCGCAAGACGGTTGTCGTCATTCCGACGAAATCGATTCCGCAAGGGCTGGCGGCCATTCTCGCCTTCCAGGACAAAGCGGACGCGGCGGCCAATACCGAAGCTATGACGGAAGCTTTGAAAAGGATCAAGTCGGGACAAGTCACTTACGCCGTCCGCGATACAAATATGGACGGCATCGAGATCAAACAGGGTGATTTTATCGGCATTGAGGACGGACGCATTGTCAGCTCGCAGCCGAGCCTGATGGACGCCTGCAAAAAGCTGCTGCAGGAAATGGTCGGGGAAGGCAGCGAAATTGTTACGATTTTATCCGGGGAAGATGCGACGTCCGAGAACACGGATGAACTGGAAGCTTTCATCCGCGAGAAATATCCGGAAATGGAGATCGAGCTTCATCCGGGAGGGCAACCGCTATACGCCTACATTTTCTCGGTAGAATAGATTCGTGTAAAAGGGGTGAACTCTGTTGACCAACATTCGTATCGTTACGGACAGCTCGGCGGACATTCCCGTGGCGGTCCGGGAGGCGCTGAACATCGAGTTCGTTCCGATCAAAATTAATTTCGGTGACCAGGAGTATTTGGACACGGTGACGCTTCATACAGAACAGTTTTACGACAAATTGAGAACGTCCGGACATTTTCCCAAAACGTCGCAGCCGTCTACGGAACAGTTTTTGTCCGTTTACCGAAAGCTGAGCGGAGAACCGGACACGGAGGTCATCTCCATAAATCTGTCGTCCGCGCTCAGCGGCACGTACCAGTCGGCTATGATCGCAAGCGCGATGCTGGAGGAGGAAACCGGATTCAAGGTGCACGTTGTCGATTCGCGATCGGCTTCCTACGGAACCGGGGCGCTTGTCATCGCTGCCGCGGAGGCGGCGCAAGCCGGCCAAAGCGTGGAGCAAATTTTACAGCTGATCCGCACGATGAGAGAGAACTTTTATATTTATTTTTTGGTGGATTCGCTGGAATTTTTGCATAAGGGCGGGAGAATCGGCAAAGCTTCGGCTTTGTTCGGTTCTCTGCTTAACATCAAGCCGATTCTTTCGATCGATGCGGAAGGAGAGGTTGCGGCCGTAGATAAAGTCCGCGGCCACAAAAAAGCGATAGCCCGCATTCTGGATCTGCTGGATGCGGATTTGGCAGGGCGTGGCATCCGCCGGCTGTATATCGCGCATGCCAACAACAGGGAAGGGGCGGAGCAGCTGAACGAAGCCATTACGGAGCGCTTCAGGGTCGCCGGGGGCGAATTTATTACGCTCGGACCTACCATTGGCGCACATGCCGGTCCGGGGACGATCGCTGCTTTCGTCAGCACGGTGTAGCAAATGGATTTGAATGTGATATCAATCCGCGAAGTCCATGGAGTCGGCGCTCAAAAAGCGGTTGAGCTGAACTCCATGGGCATTTTTACGGTTATGGATTTGCTCGAATATGTGCCGTACCGGTACGAGGATTATACGGTTCGCGAGCTATCCAGTGTGAAAGACGGGGACCGCATAACGGTGCAGGGCACCATTATCGGCGAGCCGGTGCTGCAGCGGTACGGCGGAAAGTCGCGGCTGTCGTGCAAGGTGATGGTCGACCAATTCATGCTGACGGCGGTTTGGTTCAACCGCCATTTCCTGAAGGACCGCCTGCGGCCGCAGCAGGACATTGTCCTGACCGGCAAGTGGGACGGCAAGCGCAGGCAGATGAGCGTGTCCGATTCGGAATTTCCCGGACAAGCGGGTTCCAAGACCGGCACCGTTCAGCCGGTCTACTCGATTGCAGGCTCCATTACGCAGAAATGGATGCGCAAAACGGTCCAGCAGGCGCTGACGCAGTACAGCGCCATGGTGGGGGAGATGCTGCCGCAGTCGCTGATCGGCAGGTACGGGTTTATGTCGCGCGGCAAGGCGCTGTCCGTCATCCACACGCCGGGAGGCGTGGAGGAAGGGAAGCAGGCGCGGCGGCGCATGGTGTACGAGGAGCTGTTCCTGTTCCAGCTCAAGCTCCAGGCTTACCGCGCGGTCACGCGCAGCCGTGCGGACGGGGTCCGGCAGCAGGTCGACCTGCCTGCCGTGCGCGCCTTCGTGCGCGCTCTGCCCTTCCAGCTGACGGAGTCGCAGAAGAAGGTCGTGGGCGAGATCCTGCACGATATGCAGGAGCCGTACTGCATGAACCGCCTGCTGCAGGGCGACGTAGGCGCGGGCAAAACCGTCGTCGCGGCGATCGCGCTGTACGCGACGGCAGGGGCCGGCTACCAGGGGGCGCTGATGGTGCCGACGGAAATTCTTGCCGAGCAGCACAAGCGCTCGCTCGACAAGCTGTTCGAGCCCTACGGGCTGCAGGTCGCGCTGCTGACCGGGAGCTCGACCGACCGCCAGCGGCGCGACTTGCTGGCCTCGCTGCAGATGGGCATGATCGACGTGCTCGTAGGCACGCATGCCCTCATCCAGGAGGACGTCTACTTCCGCCAACTGGGGCTCGTCGTAACGGACGAGCAGCACCGCTTCGGGGTGAACCAGCGCAGCATTTTGCGGCGCAAGGGCATGAACCCCGACGTGCTGACGATGACGGCGACGCCGATTCCGCGCACTCTCGCCATCACGGCGTTCGGCGATATGGACGTCTCAACGCTGCGCGAGCTGCCGAAGGGCCGCAAGCCGATCAAGACGTACGCGGTACAGCACGCCATGCTGGAGCGCGTGCTCGGTTTTATCGACCGCGAGGTCGCGGCAGGCCGGCAGGCGTACGTCATTTGTCCGCTCATCGAAGAGTCGGACAAGCTTGACGTGCAGAACGCCATCGACGTCCACATCCAGCTGCAGCAGCATTTTCCGCGCATGCGGATCGGCCTGCTGCACGGCCGGATGAGCGCGCAGGAGAAGGAAGCGGTCATGCAGGAATTTAAAGAAGGCACCGTGAAGACGCTCGTGTCGACCACGGTGATCGAGGTTGGCGTAGACGTGCCGAACGCTACGCTGATGGTCGTCTACGACGCCGACCGCTTCGGCCTGTCGCAGCTGCACCAGCTGCGCGGGCGGGTCGGCCGCGGCGAGCACCAGTCCTACTGCGTGCTCATCGCCGATCCGAAGACGGAGGTCGGCAAGGAGCGCATGAAGGCGATGACGGACACGTCCGACGGCTTCGAGATTGCCCGGCGCGACCTTGAGCTGCGCGGGCCGGGCGATTTTTTCGGCACGAAGCAGAGCGGGCTGCCGGATTTTCGCATCGCCGACATGATGGTCGACTTCGAGATCATGGAGCAGGCCCGCGACGACGCGGCGGAGCTCGTTGGCGACTCGTCCTTTTGGACAGGGGCGGCGCACATGCCGCTGCGGGCGTATTTGCAGCGCGAGCAGGTGTTTGACAGCGAGGTGCTGGATTGATTTTGAACCGGCGGCGGGGATGACGGCCTGAGGTAGCGAAATTCCGGCGCGGGGCTGGGCGGCCAGGGCTAAAACAGTGAGGCCCTAATTTGAGGGACAGCCGCTTTTTCTGGGTGTGCATCTCTCCTCGTGAGGTCGCGGAATTGAACAAAATGGGCAGAGAGCACCGTGGCAGGGAAAAAAACTGCGAAAGTGCAGGTTTTTCCTTCGAAATGGGTTATTTTGGCGAAAAGCCTGCGATTGTGCAGGAATTTCCGGCCACGGTGGCGCGTACCTTGAGTTTTAGCTGAAAAACCTGCACATTTGCAGGAACTTGTCGAGCCAAGGGCCGGCTGTGGGCAAAAGGATGTACTTTTGCAGTTTTTTTGCACGCTGCCGCTGTCGGTGAAGCGGCTAATGATGCGCCGGCTCCAGCAAGCGAGCTCTTTGAGGATGTCTGCCCGGATCCGAGCGTTGAGGTACAAGTTTTGAGGTAATTTTGAGGTAGCCGGGAGGTTATCTCTTTTTTTATTTGACAGTGAGAATCATTATCATTTAAAATGATTATATGCTTGGTTCAATTTTTTGGATACATGACAAGGAAAGCGCCGTCTGCTTTTGAAATAAAAGGAGTTGATTGGGTGGTCGAGCGTTCACATAATGAAGAGCCGCACGATTTTCTTTTCCATTTTTCATCGATAAAAATAGTTAGCGACGATGTGCTTGTCGCCGCACCGATGGGCAAGGGCGTGTTTATGAAGCGCAAAGAAGGCGAGTGGGAAGGACTTCGCGCCGGTTTGCCGGAAGGGGCGCATGTGAACCGCCTCATCGTTCAGGACGCCCGTCTTTTCGCTTGCACGAATAAAGGGCTTTTTGAATACGAACACGGCAACGGGCTGTGGCAGGATTCGGAGCTGGCTGTCGGATGCTACCAGTACAAAGAAATTGGCGGCAGAGCATGGGCGGCCACACCTTACGGTTTGTGGAGCAAGCAGTCGGCCTCCTGGCATAAGATGGCTTATTCCCATGCGATGGTGTACGACTTTCAATTTTTTCCCGAATTTGTCGTTTTGGCCGTCGACTTTGGTCTCGCCATTTACGATCGTTTGGTCGGTTCCTGGGCGGAATTTTCCGTTGGTCAGGCCGTGACGGGTCTTGGTCTTTATCAAGGGCACATTTTGGGCGTTACCGAGGACGGGGCGCTTTTGCACGGGAACAAGCAGGGGAAGTTCGAGCAAATCCGCTTCGCCAACCTGTTTCTGTTTTCGATCGTGACCAAAGGCCCGGAAGTTTATGTATGTTCGGATCGCGGCTTGTTCCGCATCGGTTACATCAGAAACCGGATTACGCTTCTTTCGGTTAGACTCGGTTACCCGGTGACGGATATCGACTGCAGCAGCGACAGTTTGTATATGGCGACTTTGTTTCAAGGTATTCAAACGATGGAGCGATAAGGCAAGAAACATTTGACCATACCTGCATTCGATCTTAAGATGATAGTATGCGTGGCTGCTATTTTGAGGTTGAAGGGGTATGGACATTGACCTATTTCATCGTTTTTTTGATTGCTATGAACGTTATTGCTTTTATCGAAATGGGCTATGACAAGGGCCAAGCGAAAAAAGGCGGGCGCCGGGTTCCCGAAAAGCGGCTGTTTGCTTTTGCCGCCCTCGGAGGGGCGATTGGCGGATGGCTCGGCATGCGCGTATGGCGCCACAAAACGAAGCATCGCTCGTTTGTCATCGGCATGCCGCTGCTGATTGCTTTGAACGCGATCTGTGTCATCATTATTGCCATGCAGAAATAAATGGCTTGCAGCCGAGCGATGGGAGAACAGCTGCCGACAGGCGGCTTTTTTCATGTTCGGCTATGTTGTGCTTGCGCCGCTTTGGGGATAAGCCCGCGGGGGCGTCTTTCGTGCTTTTCCGTCTTTTTGCCTGCCGAAGCTTTGCGAGCGAATTGACGCAGCCCGTTGTTTTTCTCATAATGGAGGAAGCGGATGCTGAGGAGGGGTGCCGGATGTGCGGACGCTATACGATCACCATAACGCTGGAGGAGCTTATTCTCCGCTATCATATTGATGCGCCTGTTTTTTCCTATCATTTGCCCAAATACAATGTGGCGCCGGGGCAGTCGGTGATGGCTATCGTCAATGACGGGGAAAAGAACAGGCTCGGCGAATTGCGCTGGGGGCTCATTCCGGAATGGGCCAAAGACGATAAAATCGCGTACCAGACGCTTAACGCCCGGGCGGAGACGCTTGCGGACAAGCCTGCTTTCAGAACTCCGTTCCAGCGCAAGCGCTGCATCATTCCCGCAGACTCTTTTTATGAGTGGAAGGGGACGGGCAAAAACAAGCAGCCGATGCGCATTTTGTTCAAAAGCAGGGAGCTGTTCAGCTTCGCCGGGCTGTACGACACGTGGATGTCGCCGGAAGGAAAGCGCATTTCAACCTGTACCATCGTTACTACGACGCCAAATGAACTCGTTGCAGACATACACGATCGCATGCCTGTCATTCTGCGGCCGGAAGAAGAGGCGGTATGGCTGGACCGCCGCATCACGCAGCCGGAAGTGCTGCGGCCATTGCTGAAGCCGTATCCGGCGGACGAGATGACGGCATATCCGGTTTCGACACGGGTCGGCAATGTGCGCAATGACGATGCGTCCTGCATTGAGGAAGTGAACCTGCTGTTCTAGAAGTCTGTCCGACGAACTGTGTAGAGCGCCCGGCGAACAGTACAGAAAGGATAAGTACACAAATTAAACGAGCAACTTCGGAGAAAACGGGAGAGCGGCTATATGAAACCACGCGTCGCAGCAATCATTGCCCTTGTATTGATGTTAGTTATTGTTGTCAACGGTTATATCGGATGGCACGGGCACATCTTTTTGTCTCATTTATTGGGTCCTCTGCACTACCCGGTAGTATACTGGATCTGCTTTTGGATCATCGCGTTATCTTATTTGATCTCCGCGGTTGGCAGACGGGTGCTTCCCGAGCGGCTTAAGAACGCGTTGAAAATCACCGGTTCATACTGGTTCGCGTTCATGCAGTTTGGAGTCATTTTGCTGCCTGTCGCGGATTTGGCCGCTTGGCTGCTCTATCTAGCTTCGGTTCCGCCGGATGCAATTGTCAAACTTCTCGGAAGCCTGGTTGCGCTTATTTTCGCCATTTTGCTTGCGTGGGGCTCCTACAACGCGCGAAGTCCGATCGTCCGCAAATACGAAGCGGTCATTTCGAAACAAGCAGGGGACTGGAAACAGCTCCGCATCGCTGTCGCATCGGACATTCATCTGGGCACGATCGTCGGAAGACGCCATCTGCAGCGGCTTGTAGACAAAGTTGGCGAGTTGCAGCCGGATTTGATTCTTTTGCCGGGCGATGTGATCGACGATGACATACAGCCTTTTATTCGCAAAGATATGGGAAGCGTCATGCGTCACCTGCGGGCCCCATTGGGCGTCTATGCGGTGCTCGGCAATCATGAATACATCGGCGGCCACATTCCGGCTTTTGTGGAGCAAATGGAAAAGATCGGCATTCGCGTGCTTTTGGATGAGACGGTGCACATTGCGGATCGCCTGTTCGTCATCGGCCGAAAAGATAAAGCCGCCGAACATACGCCGGAAGGAAGAAAAACCCTCGATACTCTGTTCGAAGGCGTTGACCGGAGCGAGCCGATTATTGTGATGGATCACCAGCCGTATCATCTGGATAGAGCGGCGGACGCGGGGGCGGACGTCATGCTGTCCGGCCACACGCACAGGGGCCAAATAGCCCCGAATCATTGGATTACGGGACGTTTGTTCGAGCTCGACTGGGGATTTTTGCGCAAAGGCGATCTTCACGCCGTCGTATCTTCGGGATTCGGCACATGGGGACCGCCGGTTCGGCTGGGCAGCCGCTCCGAGATCATTGAATTGACGATCCATTTTCATCCGGAAGAAGGAAAAGAGGACTAGACGACATGCAGGAAACGGACAAAAAACTAATCACGCCTGTTGAGGCTGCTGCGGCCATGATGCAGTTGACTATGAAAAGCATTGAAAACGGCTGGGAACACATCAGACCGGCCATAGCCGCCTATTTGACGGAGCCGAGTCTCTCGGAAGCCAAAGAAGACGAGTTGATCAAAGAAATTTATATAGCGGCTTTAGCGCTGGAAATTTATTGCATTCCTCATGCGTTTGAGCCCGAAACAGCCCGATTAATCGGTGCAGGGATCGGGGAAATTATGGCATCCGAACATTTTGCCGCCCATCATTTATCGGAACCGTTAAGCGCGCTGTACCTTCCGCAATTCGAACAAGTCAGCGGCACACTGCCTGCCGATCATGCGCTCTCGCTTGTGGAAGAAGCAGCCCGGATTTTGTACGATCGCCTGGAACTGCCGCTTAAGCCTTTGAACAGGGAGCAGAGCCTGCTGTGGGTGAAACTGCTGCCATTTTTGATTCAGCTCGTCGGCAAATGGCCGATTTTGCTGAATAAATTTGCTATTGAGACGAGCCCGGACGGGCTGTAAGCATAAATGCACCGAGGGGGAAGCGGCTGACATGACAAGGAAAAGAGCCAGCGTATTCGTTTTGTCGGGATTTCTGGGAAGCGGCAAGACGACATTATTGAAGCAAGCCATTCATTATTTTCAAGAATCGGGCCGCAAGCCCGCAGTCGTTATGAACGAGATCGGCGAGGTAAATTTGGACGGCCAGTTCATGGATGCCGAAGTTCCGATGGCCGAGCTGCTAGGGGGCTGTATTTGCTGCTCGAGCCGCGGCGATCTGGCCGTTTCGCTTCAGGATCTCATCGCCGGGGAGAAGCCTGACTTGATTTTCATCGAGTCTACGGGCATCGCCAATCCGATGGAAATATTGGACGAGGTTACGGATGCGTCCATGGTCCTCCCGGTGGAGCTGAAAGCCGTCATCACCGTCGTCGACGCGCCGCAGCTGCTGCAGCTAAGCCGTACCAGCAGAGGCAAAACGTTCCGCCTCATGCAGGAGCAAATACGGTGCGCGAATATGCTGCTGTTGAATAAAACCGACCTTTTGCCGCCGCAAGAGCTGCAGGAGGCGGAAGCGCTGGTGAACGAGTGGAACCCGTATGCGGCAAAAGTGTACACGGTATTCAGCCACATCGATATGGGGCTGCTCGAAGCTATGGAAGCGGACAGTGCTGAAAAGCCGGCACCGGAGCCGCAGATGAACGCCGGCGAATCCAGCCATAGCGGCAGCCATCACCACCATCATCATCACCATTCGCATGATCATGTGATGGCGTACACGCATTTTTTCGAGCATGCGGTAGATAGCGGCGCTTTTGAGCAGTTCGTCAGCAAGCTGCCGGCGGAAGTGTACCGCGCCAAAGGAATTCTCAGCTTCTCGGATACGGCGAGCCGGTTCATGTTTCAATTTGCCTACCGGGAAATGGATTTCGTCAAAATAACGCCGAAGGGCGAAGTGCCTGACGTAGCCGTATTCATCGGCGAAAATTTCTCCAAAGAAGCGGTAAGATCGGCGCTGCTGGAACTTGAACGGGCCGGCGAGGTTTGAAAAACATAAATAGCGCGATCAAAATCACCGGCTTAGCCGGTGGCATCCATCAGCCCTATAAGGGCATGTTACATGCAAGCGCCGCTAAGGCGCACTGAAAGTCTGCCAACCGCGTGCTGCCTCGTTACCACGGGTAAGCCCCTGAAAAGGGGCCTCTTTACCGCCCTTTTTCAGGGGCTTACCTGTAAACAGGTTCGCGAATCATTTGGGTTCGTCGTCCGCCTAGCGACAGACAGGATGGGGATGTTCGGCACATGCAGGCTGGCGTGCTCGATCTCCAATCGGCTGCGTCGGGTGGATGCTGTCAGCTGGTTGCCATGAGACGGCCTATTACAGTCCCTTTTGCGCATTCTGTATGATTTTTCGCATACAAAAGTCATCTTTACCGCTGTAGGCATCGATTCTGTTCGATTTTTCACATTTATTTTTCGATTTTACGAAATCAGCACAATTTCTGTATGAAATTTCGAGCAGATTTCCACGATTCGCAAGTGGTAGCGGTTGGCAGACCGGCTCCCCACTTATCATTCGAGTCCAGGGGATGTCTACTCCTGGCTATAAGCTTTCCTGAACCCTAGTCGAACCGAGGGGGGGTTCGTAAACAAAATCAAAATCCGGGCCTTGGAGCCCGGATTTGCTTGTTGCGAGTAAAAAAATGCACTAGCCAGCCGTCTGCAAGCAGATGTGCCGCTGCCGCGCCGCCCTGCTGTCCGGTAGCTCCCGGCACAAAAATCGTTTTGTTCAGAGCAGACCCATTAGTTTCTCTCCTTATGCATGAATAAAGTTCATTCCGGCTGCCCCGGCACCTGGGCAATCGGTACGGTTTGTTGAAATTTTATTTAAAATGTTATATTTACGTATGGAGACACTTGAGATAATAATACTTACGAAAAGTAACGAGGAGATTGCTCCGCAAATAAACGTTCATACAGGACGATCGGTTAGTCTGCTTTATGGTCCGTAGGTTTCCCGGCGCTAACGAACCGGTTTAGCGTTATTCGTCCTTATTTCTTCGTGGCTGTGTTGTAACGAACCTGAGCGTCTTTATGCGGCTCACCGATCGTTCAAACGGACGGTTTACCACGAAATAAGGGTGTCTACGTACTCCATCATTTCCCGGTTGTATTTGCGAAGAAATGCGGACAGCATCAGCATTGCAAAAGCGGGAATGGGGAGAGACAAGGATGACCCGTTCTCGGGAGTAAAAACCGGATTTTTCACGGCAAAAGGGGGAAGCAGCGAAGGCAAAATCGGTTTCTCGCTTGACTCCAATGGGGCATTTGCGGCACTATAGAAGTTAATATTCCATTGATAGAGGAGCAATGCAAGTGGGCACACATGCGCATACCATGGATCAGATGCTGCAAGCTATGTCTCAGCATGGCTGGAGAATAACGGAGCAGCGCAAAAGTTTGGCAACGTTGTTTGCGGAATCGGGGAGTTATTTGTCTCCTAAAGATGTTTATGAATATATGAAGCAAAAATATCCGGGCGTCAGCTTCGATACGGTGTATCGGAATTTGCGTCTGTTAAGCGAAATGGGCGTTTTGGAACAATTTCATTTGGCCGACGGGCTCAAATTTAAAGCAAGCTGCCTTTCGCACCACCACCATCATATGATTTGTGTCAGCTGCGAGAAGACGGTCACATTTGAATTTTGCCCGATGAAGCATTTGACGGATTTGCCGGACAATTTTGACGTGCAAAGCCACCGTTTTGAAATATTCGGCTATTGCTCGGATTGCAAACCGGCTGCGGCAGGGGCTCCGGTGGAGCACTGAGATCGGGCAAGATGATTATAACGATTTGTTCCCTTGCTTTTTGGCTTGCCGGGAATATATAATGGAGCCAACTTGTAGAACTCGGAGGTACCTTTAGACCGATGAATTAATGACCCCCCATTCATTTTCTGCTAATCGATGATTCGATGGAAGCGGCAGACTCTGCGTAGTACAGTAGAGCGAATGGGATTCGTATGTCTAAAGGGGCGACTGCGCTTCTTTTTCATATGCAATGAAACATTCGTTCTTTCTGACCGCGGGCGGCTGCCTGCGGTTTTTTTGCATTTGAATTTAAGGAGGCGGCGAGTCGATGACTTTGCTTATAAAAGCTAAAGATGTTACGAAGGAATTTGCCGGGAAGCCTGTTTTTGAACACGTCGAGCTGGACATTTATGCAGGGGAACGGATTGCGATATACGGGCGCAACGGCTTTGGCAAAACGACGCTGCTCCGCATACTGGCCGGGACCGTGCAGCCGGATCGGGGGAAAGTCGAGCGCAGGCTGGGCGTAGAAGAGTGGGGCTGGATGGAGCAGCTTGCCGAGGCTGACGAGGCGATGCCGCTGCTGGCCTACGCCGAGTCGGGCAGCCCGGCGTACTGCGCAGCGAAGCGCGAGCTGAATGAGCTCGAAGAGCGAATGAAGGACGCGCCCGCTGGCGCCATGGAGCGTTTGCTCGCCGAGTACCAGGAGGCGGCAGAGCGATACGCGCAGTTGGACGGCTACCACTGGGAAACCCAAGTGGAGCGAAAGCTGCAGCAGCTCGGGCTCGGGCGCGAGCTGTGGACGATGCCGCTCGGCCGGCTGAGCGGCGGGCAAAAGACGCGCGCGCAGCTGGCGCGTCTGCTGGTGCGCGAGCCGCAGCTGCTGCTGCTCGACGAGCCGACCAACCATCTCGACGCGGAGTCGCTCGATGGGCTCGAAGCATGGCTTCGTGCTTATCCCGGCACCGTCGTCTTCGTCTCTCACGATCGCTATTTCATCGATCGCACGGCAACCGGCCTGTATGAGCTTTCGCCTTCAGGCTGCAAAAGATACAATGGCGGGTATTCCGACTACACCCGCCAAAAAGAGCTGGAGCATCGCACGCAGGAGGTGCTCTACCGCAAGCAGCATCAGCTGCGGGAGCAGCTGGAGGAAAGCATCCGCACGTATCGGCAGTGGTTTCATCAGGGCGAGAAAAACGCCCGGGTGGCCGAGGTGCCGATACAGCGCGGGTATTTCCAGGCGCGGGCCGGCGCGCATGCCGCGCGGATGAACGCGAAGATGAAGGACCTGGAGCGCCTGGAGGCGGAGCGGGTCGAGAAGCCGCGCGAAGCGGCGCAGCTGAAGCTGAAGCTCGGCGCAGGCGAGTTTGCTTCGCACACGCTCGTGCGGCTGGAGCAGGCCGCGTTCGGCTATGGCGGACGCGAGCTGTTCGCCGGGCTCAGCCTTAGCGTGGACAGAGGCGACAGACTGGCCGTGCTCGGTCCTAACGGCGCCGGCAAATCGACGCTGCTCAAGCTGCTCATGCAGCAGCTTGAGCCTGCGGCTGGCCGCGTGTACCAGCACCCGCGAACGGTTCTCGGCTATTTTTCGCAGGAGCTCGACAATTTGGACGATCAGAACACTTTGCTGGACAGTCTGCTGGCATTGCCTGCGATGACCCAGACGCAAGCCCGGACTATTCTCGGCTGCTTCCTGTTTTCCGGCGAAGACGCCCGCAAAAAAATCGGCGATCTGAGCATGGGGGAGCGGTGCCGCGCCGCATTTTTGAAATTGTACTTCAGCGGGGCGAATCTTCTGGTGCTTGACGAACCGACGAATTATTTGGATATCGACACGCGGGAGCGGATTGAGCAGGCGCTGCTCAATTTTCCAGGCACTATGGTTTTCGTTTCGCACGACCGCTACCTGATCCGCAAATTGGCGACGAAGCTGCTTTGGCTTGGCCCGGAGTCGCCCCCGGTCTCGTTCGCCGGCACTTACGACGAATACATGGAGTCGCGGAGCGAACGCGAACGTTCTCCGGAATTGCTTGAGCGCGACAATGAACGGAGGCGGTTGGAACTGGCTTTAACGCGTCTGATTGGAGAGGAAGCGGGAAGTCCCGAGGCTGCTGACGAACAGCTGCGGCAAATTCGCAGCATCAAATCGAGACTGGCCGAGCTGGATTAAAGCAAAAAGCCGGGTGTGCACTTTAGCGATGCACCCCGGCTTTTTATTTGCTTTTGGAAACGTGCAGCAGCTCGGGCACAGTCACAAAGGTATAGCCGTCCGCTTTGAGCTTGCTGATCATCGGGCCGATCGCCTGGACGGTTCCGTTTAAATTTTGGCTGTCAGCTCCTCCGGAATGCTGCAGGATGATGGAGCCCGGCTTCATTTGGCGCATAATGTTGTTCAGCACCTGATTGGTTGTTAAAGACTTCCAGTCCAAAGAATCGACGTTCCAGTTAACGATTAGGTACTGGTGATCGGCAACCCACTTGACCTGTTCTTCATTGATGGCGCCATAAGGAGGGCGGATCAGCTTGGGGGTATACCCGGTTAGACTTCGCAAAACACGCTCCGTCGTTTCGATCTGGCTTTGAAAGCCGTCTACGGACAGCTTGGGCAAATAGGCGTGGTTGTAGGAGTGATTGCCGATAATATGCCCTTCTCTGACGATGCGCCGAACGATGTCAGGGTGGGCCTTGGCCTTGGAACCGACCAGAAAAAAGGTTGCTTTGACATGTTTTTCTTTCAGCGCATCCAGCACCTGCGGGGTAAACCGGGTATCCGGGCCATCATCGAACGTCAGAGCTGCTTTCTTTTCATTAGCGGAACCGCGAATTTTGAACGTATTCGGATACTTGACGATAAGTTCGGACAAAGAAAGTCTTCTTGCCATGCTTTTTGCTTTCGACTCGGTTTGGTGGACGGGAACCGCAGGCTTTTTCGCGGCTTCGGTTTTTGGCGAAGTCTTTTTCGGTTTCGGTGTTTTCGTCGGCGCCGGGATCGGAGTCGGAGTCGGAGTCGGTACGGCCGATGAACCCGGCTGCGCTTGCGGTGAAGCGGGTAGAGGCGAAGCAGCAGGAAACATGCTTGGCGCTGCCGATCCTGCCGCAGCCGGAGAAGGCTTGGCATAATCGCCTGCTCCCTGGCTGGCGTTAAAAAGGTTGTTTTCGTTCAGGCCGTAAGTTTCGTGCGGGTAGCTCTCGCCATGATACGTTTTGTTTTTCGACGCTCCGCAGCCTGTCGCGAGCAGTATCAGCAGGCAAGCAATGGCAGTCGACTGCAGCGGCTTGGTCATGGCAATCCCTCCAGAGTGATTAATCCCCTTTAGAGTTTGTTGCGACGCCGCATCTTATCCCATGCAATATGCCCCATGCGCCATATGCAAGGGCCGGAGCCGGCTCCTGCGGTGAACCATTTCGCCGGACGCTTCGTCTTTACAAGTACCAAGCCAAGCCAAGCAGCTTCTTTGGCGAAATGGGAGGTTGAAAAGCATGGCTGTTCTGTACATGAAAAGTATCATTTTTTTCCTGCTTTTTCTTGTAAGCGCAGGTTGTTCCGTCTACGAACCTTCCAGCTCGGCAGCTGCGAAGGCGATTTCGGCAGAGCCAGTTTCAGCAGAACCGTCTTTTGCCGCACCGGGGCCCGCACTTTCCGTACAAGGTCAATCATCGTCTGATCTCCGCTCCCAAATGAAACCTGCGGATAGTATCGTATTTGCGGATAGCCTTAATGGTTTTGGAATGATGCGCGACGGTGACGCCTACGTGTTTATGCAGACCGATAACGGGGGAGAAACGTGGACGGCCAAATATACTTTTCATCGGGAAACGGCCGTTTACGGGATGTCTTTTTTGAATAAAAAAACAGGCTGGGTGCTGGCAAGCACCGGCGGTTCGGGAACTAATGAATTGCTGCTGACTTCAGACGGGGGCGAGACTTGGGAAGTGATTGCAGGAAATGTGCAGGAGCTTGGCAGCGCGATCGAAAAGCCGTTTTTTCGGTTTTTTGACAGGCAGAACGGATTGATTGCCGTTAATGGAGCCAAGGGGTTTCAGCTTTTGCGGTCGCAGGACGGGGGGCTGACCTGGACGTTGTCGGGCATTCAGCAGCTGCCCAAAGACGGGCGCGGGGTGTTCACCTTCGTATCGCCGACGAATGGATGGTATGCCGCGGCGACTAAAAAAGCAAAGGCTACGGTACTGTACCATACCAACGACGGAGAAAACTGGATCGAAACGGGGAAGCTGAGGGGAGATCAGGAGCCGGCGGCTATCGCGTTTTCGGACGCACAGACCGGATGGCTGCTTCTCGGCAACCAATCCGGCTCGGGAACGCAAGGATGGTCTTTGCTGCGTACGACGGACGAGGGGCAAACGTGGGTACAGCACTATTTTCCCGCGTCGTTCGATCCTGCTCCGAAAAATGTGTATATGACGGCTGTGCAAACCGACCGCTGCTGGATTATGAGCACGAACGGGCTGTGGCGCTCCTTGAACGGCGGCTTGAACTGGAACCGGCTCGCTTCGTGAATTCAGCCGATTATTTTTTGATAAGTTACGATATCGAGGAATTTGCCCCATTTGAAGCCTACTTCTTTAAAATGCGCGCACTGCGAGTAACCGTGCTTTGCGAATGAGCGGATGCTGCGGTTGTTCTCCGTGCAAATCGTAGCTACAAGCGAATGGAAGCCGTTTTGCGCGGCCACTTGCTCAATAAACTGAAGCGCGGCGCTGCCCACGCCCTTGCCGACGCATTCGTGATGCAAATAAATCGTCACTTCGCCGGTGGAATCATAAGCTTGTTTTTTCTTATGCTGCGTCACTTGCACATAGCCCTGCCTGCTGCCATCCTGAAAGATCACGTAAGTCCGATACCGCTCGCTGGCAAAAACGACGGATTCCGTAAACTCGTCCAATGTCACGGGCTCCGTATGGAAAGATACCGTCGTATTTATCGCGTAATAATTATAAATATCCATTAGAACCGGAATATCTTCCTCTTCCAGCTGCTTGAAAATGACCTTGTTCATGTTGTTCTTCTCCTTTTGAACTTCATTTTAAAACATATTCTCCGCAGGAAAGAGAATCCCTTTTTGCTTTGTCGTGTAGCCACAAACCGGGCAGCTCGGATATAATAGGCACTAGGAGTGTATCACTGTTGTTAGGGCAGCAGAAAAGCCTGCGAAAGTGCAGGTTTTTGCTAAGGCTGCGGCCCGTTTGACGGAAAAGCCTGCGATTGTGCAGGAATTTTCCGCGAAAATGAGTCTTAGCCCATGATCGTGGCGAAAAGCCTGTACAATTGCAGGAATATGTCGCGGCTTGCTGTATCCATCGAGCAAAAACTGCACTTTTGCAGGTTTTCTTCGTGTGCAGCCAGGCAGATTGTGCACTCGGACCGGGCGTGTAGGTTTATGCGGGCAGATGGGCTGCCGGCATGCGAGTTTGCAAGGGGGAGCGAAACGTTTTGAAACAACCTACAATCGTTGTGGTCGGCAGCTTTAATATGGATATGGTCGTCAGCGCCGAGCGGATGCCGCGTATCGGAGAGACGATTACCGGACAGTACATCCGGTATGTGCCCGGCGGATTCCGGTCATATTGAATCCTGCGCCGGCCCGGGAGCTTTCCGATTCGCTGCTTCAATCGATCGATGTTTTGACGCCTAACGAAACGGAGTTCGAGCAGTTGTCCGGGCACTCCATTGAGCATATTAATGAAGAGGAGCTCGCCGGGCTGCTGCTTGCCTGGGAACGCAAGCACGGGCATCGGGTATGCCTGACACGCGGAAAAGCAGGCTGCTCGTTTGTGCAGGACGGCAAGCTGGTCACGCTTCCCGCGCCGGCGGTTGACGTTGTCGATACTACGGGCGCGGGAGATGCGTTCAACGCGGCGCTTTCCTACGGATTATGCTGCGGATGGACGTTCGAACAGCCGGCATATAGAAGCAAGATGGGGGGATTGGCATGACAGGGAATATGAGCTATATTTTGGCCATCGCAGTCGGCATCATCGTTCTGGCTGTTCTGACCTTGATGAATTTCCGGAAAATGAGCCGCACGAAGGCCGATCTGACGATGCTGAAAAAAAGAACGCTGCTTTGGACGGAAATTTCTTTGGCGCTTTTTTTGATCCAATTGTTTTTTCGCAAGGAGGACATGGGATTTCTGGTGTTTTTCGGTTTGTTGACCTTGTTTACGGGCGCGCATTATTTGGGTGTCCGCTACTATTCGAAACGGCAGTCCGGGTAAGCGGCAAAGCCAAATCCGTAAGCTGCCTCCGGAACAACAAAAATAACGAATAATGTATGAATCCTTAAAATAAACTGGATATGATCAGGGAAATCCCGGTTGTGACGAGGAGGACTCCAATGAATCCGGTTCATGCATATGATTCATACGCAGATTTACTCACGATTTCAACGTTTAAAGCGCTGGTTGAAGCGATCGTTCCGTATACTCCCATGTTTGGAGCGGAACAGGCGGCAGGTGCGGCGGAATTGGATATTCAAGGGTATATGGTTTGGGAATTGAACCATAATCTTTCACTTTTTTTGGGAACTCATTTAACCGGAGTTCCCTTAGCTTCGTCCACCGCCGAACTGCTGAATGCCGGAGCAGCCCAGTTTATTGCGTCCGGCCAAGCGCAAGATCCTCTCCATTTTGCAGTCTGGGAGGACGGATCTTTCGCCGGTCTCTCGCCCCGCGACCGCATTCGGGTATTGGCGATGCTGGAGCAGCTCGATGTCGATCTGGGAAGCTTGCCGCCCCCGTACAAAGACGACGGAGGATTCGTCAAATACATCGTGGATTTTTTGGTTCGGATGACGATGTTCGGTTATTATTCGGAATGGTCCGCTTACGGTTCGACACGTTTGAATACGCCGACTCAGCGGAGGCTGGAGTATTTTCCGATCAGTTGGAGGCAGGTCGGGTATCCGGGCGTATCCAAAGGCTATCGCGCCCTTCGCGGTTATTTATTGACAATCGTACGCGGAGAAGGAGGGAGCCCGAATGCTTGATGCCGATGTGATCGTAATCGGATCCGGAGGCGGAGGCGCCGTCGCGGCCAAGGAGCTTGGAGAAAAAGGACTGAAGGTGTTGGTTCTGGAAGCGGGGCCCTGGTATGGCAACGGCAAATGGCCGAACCCCAATGCCGAACGCGGCGCGGAGTCGAGCTCCAGTTACGCCGATCTGGATGTGAAGCTGTATAAACAGATTTATAACTCGTATGAAAACAACATAAACGACGGAATATCAGGCGTATTCCGCTTCGGACCGGCCGACCGCCGCCGTTCGCCCTGGCACCGGGTTTTGCCTCAGAAAGGCGATATTTGGCAGCTAGCCGGTGTCGGAGGAACGACGCAGCATTACTGGGCGCAGTCGCCGCGCGCTTTTCCTATTGCCGTCGATAACGTCTGGCCAATCAGTTACCGGGAGCTCATTCCGTATTACGAAAAAGCTGAAGCTACATTGCCCGTTCAGTTTGCGGCGGCGGCTCCGAAAGAGGAACTTTTTTTCTACGGGGCTAAAAAGGCAGGGTGGTCTTTGATTCCGACGCTTGATGTCGTAACCCCGGGCTATCGCCCGCATCCCAACGCGATTCTTCGCCCGAACGAGCATCTGATGGACCCGGGCTATACGATGGAGCAGTTATCCGAAATGGAAGGGTGCAGCCTTAGAGGACATTGTGTCAACGGGTGCACGACGGGTCCCACGGTCGACAAAATCGCCAAACGAAGCACTTTGGTCAGCTATGTCCCGCTTGCGCTCAAGACCGGAAATGTTACGATCCGGCCTAATGCCTTCACGATCAAAATTTTGACTAAGCATGATCCAAAAGACGGTCTGTGCGCAAGCGGAGTACAGTTTCGCGATACGTGGACCGGGGAAATCGGCGAGCTTTCGGCGAAAGTTGTCGTGATGGCAGCCGGCTGCATCGAGTCGCCGCGCCTTTGGCTGAACTCCGGGCTGCCCTACAACGAATGGGTGGGGAGAGGTTTAACCAACCATTATTTTGATTGGGTTTCGGGCATATTCGATGAAAAAGTGTTGAACAGCATATTGGGCATTCCGGTGGCCGATCCGTTCGTAGGCAACACCTCGGGAGGCAGAGTCGATATTCCGGGGCTCGGTTCTACGCAAGTTTCCGGTCTGAGTCCCGGATTGTCCGCCTTTATGACCTACGGCTTCAGCGAAGGTGGCTTCAATTCACTGAACCCGCCGGAACCGGGGGCGCCATGGGATATTCGCGGCAGAGCCGTCGGCCCTGAATTGAAGGAGCTGATGTACAACTACCGCAGAACGATGAGCATGCTGATTCTCACGGACGACGAGACTCTGTACCACAACAGGGTGACGGTCGATCCGCTTCTGAAAGACGAGCACGGGCCGGTTCCGGTCATTCACTATACCCCCGGCAAAAAAAGCATACAAAGGCGCGATCAACTGGTCAAATATTCAGCAGAGATTCTTCAGCACGCCGGGGCCAAAAAAATCATTCGATCGGATTTGCCCGCCGGATTTTTTCTCCATATCGAAAGTACGATGCGCATGGGATATGTGACGGATACCAACTGTGAGGCGCAGCAGGTCAAGCGGCTATATATTGCCGACAACAGCGTACATTTCAACGGTATCGGAGGCCCTAATCCGACGCTTACGACGCAGGCGCTGGCGACGCGCACGGCAGAGAAGCTGGCGGATACATATTTCAGTTAAATCAAGCAGGCAGGCCGGGAGTAAATCTCCTGCCTGCCTTTTTGCCGTTCAGCCCTTGGTGACGGAGTAGTAAAGCACAAGCCCCGATAAAGCGATAATAAACAAAAAACCGACGATTTTCCATATGACTCCATTTTTCATTTTTTTCGGCTGCCTTCATTTTTTTATCGTTTGCTTTGTTTTCAGAATTCCGCGAATGGAGGGATTATATACCATGGATAATGATTCATTTTCTGAATGAGTCTATTCCTAGTTGGAAATTTTAATGAATAAAGAAAAGGTGAGAATAGCCATGTTTTTTAAAAGGCTGCTGTCTTGGCGAGCGAGAGAACAGACAGAGAGGTTCAAAACTGAATATGCGATCGAAGGGGACCTGTTCGACAATTTGGACGACAACGAACAATGGTTGAAACAAACATTTAGTCAATGCATGGATCTGAAAATGAGAAGAGTCCAAGCATTCGGTTCGACTCCGTGCCTGTTGGTCTTTTTTCAAGGACTGGTTGATACCGTGCGGTTGGACGAGGAGTTATTAAAACCCCTGTTGCAAAATCGATCGCTGAATTGCGGCGCAGCCTCTCAGATACTGGAAATCATGGAGAGCGAACTGGTTCCCGTTGCAAGCGCGATAATGGTTTCAACGAAGAGTGAGACGGTGCAGCGCATTTCCAGAGGAGAAACCGTTCTGTTGTTGGAATCCGCCAAGCAGGCCATCACGATACATATGAAAGAAGGTCAACTTCATCGTGCACTGAAGGAACCTGAAACGGAGTCGGTCATTCGCGGTCCGCGGGTCGGCTTTATTGAGAACATCCATTCGAATACGGCATTAATTCGCCAGCAAATCCGCACCCCGCAGCTGAAGATAGAGAATATGTCGGTAGGAGCAGTTACGCAAACGGATCTGGTTATTTTATACATGGAACATATCGCTTCACCGGAAATTGTCTGCGAAGTGAAGAAGCGCATCTCGCGAATCGATATGGACAGCGTTCTGGAATCGGGCTACGTGGAAGAAATGATCCGGGATGCGCCCTATTCGCCTTTTCCGGTCATGCATATGACCGAACGGCCGGATACGGTATCAGCTTCCCTTCTGGAAGGGAAGGTGGCGATATTAATTAACGGAACTCCGATGTCTTTGATCGTGCCGGTTACTTTTTGGCATGGATTTCAATCGGCTGAAGATTATTATACAAGCTTCATTTTTTCTACATTTGTTCGATGGCTGCGGTACCTCTTTGGTTTTTTATCCTTGACCTTGCCATCGCTTTTTATTGCCGTTATGACCTTTCATCAGGAAATGATTCCGACAAGCCTGGCTTTAAGTCTTGCTGCCGCAAGAGAACCTGTCCCTTTTCCGACGTTCATGGAAACGCTGCTGATGGAAATAACTTTCGAGGCCATCCGCGAGGCGGGAATACGCCTTCCTCGTCCTGTCGGCCAGACCATTAGTATTGTGGGCGTGCTCGTCATTGGACAAGCTGCCGTTCAGGCAGGAATCGTGTCCACTCCGATCGTCATGATCGTGTCTTTGACGGGAATAGCTTCATTTTTGATTCCCAACACGAATATGAGTCAAGCGATTCGCATTTTACGTTTTCCCCTTATGCTGTTTGCTGGCATGTTCGGCTTGTACGGTTTTATGGCAGTCATGATTGCGCTGCTGATTCATCTTGTGAATCTGCGTTCCTTCGGGGTTCCCTATATGACCCCGGTTGCTCCATTCCATCCATCCGGAATATGGGATGTTATGGGCAGAGCCCCTTGGTGGGTTCTGCACAAGCGCCAGCATCGCGTTCGACCAAAACAGGAGTTGGAGAAACAATGATTCGAATGAAATGGTGTCAAGCGGCGGTCCTTTTCCTTTGTCTCACTTTATTTACAGGCTGTTGGGACAGGACCGAACTTAATGATCTTGCGCTTGTCGTAGCCAGCGGCATGGATCTTGTCGAGAACGGGCAAGTAGAGTTTACTTTTCAGATTGCCGTGCCTTCAGCTCCGACCGGCTTGATGGGGAGCGGGGGGAAAAACAAAAAGTCTGTTCTGGTCGTCTCGGAGATGGGGAAGGACGGTTCGGATGTGCTTGCCAAGCTGCAGCAGCGATTGTCCCGGAAAATCTCTTTAGGCCACAGGTCGGTTACGATTATAGGTGAAAAATACGCCAGACACAGGCTGGACCAGATCATGGATATATTTTTGCGTTCGCCCGACAGCCGGTATTCCGTTTATTTATTGACCGCGCATGGAACGTCCGCCAAGGACATTTTGAAGGCTCCATATTTGCTGGAAACCATCCCCGGTACCGCCATCAGAAAAATGCAATCCAGCCGCATCAGCCTGTCCCTGAAAGTAGACGAGTTTCTGAACGCCATGTCTTCATTTGGGAGATCACCGGTTACAGGAGCGATCCGGCTGAGTGACAGTAAGAATGCGGATGCTCCATTCGTGATTAACGAAGCGGCCGTGTACCGCGATAATCAGTTGGCCGGATTTTTGACGGAAGAAGAAGTAAGGGCATTGCAGTGGTGGAGAGGAGAGCTTAAGAACGTCAATATAACCGCACAGGTTGAGCCGCCGGACAAAGATTTTAAGGGAACAGCCGACATGATTGTCTTGAAGGGCCGTACGGCTATAAGCACGAAGGTTAAAGACAACATGCCGGAAGTAACGGCTATTTTTAAGGTGAAAGGAAGAGTATTGGAGAACGATACCAGGCTGGATTTGAGCAAGGCCGAAAATTTAAAACGTATCGAAAGCAAAATATCCGATGATCTGAAAAAACAAATCGTCAGCACATTCAATCGCGTACAGAAACAATTGAAATCGGATATTTTCGGTTTAGGCGAAGAAATCCATATCCGTCATGCCGCTTATTGGAAAAACAACAAGAGCCGCTGGAACGAAATCTATCCGCAGGTTCCGGTTCACATCGAGGTTCAGGTCGCAATTGAGCGCGTCGGCAGAACTCAGGCGCCTGCGAACCTGAAGAAATAGAATAATGAATCGTGAGAAGAGGGTTGTCAAGGATGAAAGTAACCGGCCTTCAAGTTTTCTGGATGATCACTATCATGGAGTTGGGAATGACTTTATTGATGACGTTTACGCCCAGTCAGCAAGCAGCGAAGCAAGATGCATGGCTGTCTGTTCTTATCGCCGGAAGCATCGCATTATTGGCTGCAGTAATTACAACCAAGCTTGTGCGTCTTCATCCGGATCAGACCTTCGTACAATTCAGTCAAACGACTATGGGAAAATGGATCGGCAAGATCGTCATCGTTATTTATCTTGTCCAGTGGTATACCATCATTCCCATCGTCCTGCGCCAATTCAGCGATCTGCTGCGGATTTTGCTCTTTCATGAAACGCCGACAATAATCATTGTTATCATTATGATCCTGCTTACCGTGTATGTGACCTATTCCGGGGGGATCGACGGGATCGGACGCTGCAGTGAAATTTTAGGTCCCCTGATTATTATCATGGTATTGCTGGTTCTCGCTACAAGCATTCCCAACATTTATTTCAAGAATCTGAGGCCGTTTTATGCAGACAGCGGGCTTATGGCCATCTTCAAGGGGGCGCTGCCGCCTGCATCTTATCTTGGACATGCGGTTGAATTCGTTATGCTCTCAACGTTTCTCTTTTCTCCGCACAAGGGAGCGCCCTACGTCATTTGGGGTGTGGTAGTAGCATGGCTCTGTACGCTGTTATCGATGATCATGGTCATTATGACGGTAGGCGTCAATCTCACATCCAAAATGTGGTATCCTTTTTTCGAAATGACCAAAAAAATATCTATTTTTGGATTTATAGAAAATTTGGACGCGATAGCAGTGATCATTTGGATAGCGAGCGTATTCATTAAATTGTCCATTTATATGTTTGTAACCAGCTACGGAACGGCACAATTTTTACAGGTGAAAAATTGGAAGATGATGATTTGGTTTATTGCCCCGGTTGTCATGATCTTTTCGTTATTTCCCCAAAATATTTCCGAAGCGACCGGCAATTATTTGAACAATTATTGGGTTCCGTTCGTGCTGCCCGTCAATATGCTCGGTCTGCCTCTGCTTCTGCTGATCGTCGGAACGATCAAGCAGAGAAACGCCGCAAAGCCGCAATAGCTGGAATCAAGTGGCGGGGCTTTTTTGCATGGCCGCATTTAAAGCCTCCTAGTCATCGTGCCAGCTCTTCGGTCTGGTTTTTGCTTGGGTTGTAAATTTATGGTACCATTTTCTTTTCTTCTTTTGCTCCATAATGGTCCGCAATTGCAGCATCAGAAGTTTAGCCCGGTCTTCGTCTGCATATTTGTTTCTTAATTGTTCGAAAATGTTATGATCCCGCAAATGATCGCCTTCCTTTTCTGACTGACTGCTTAACAGGCGAACGCCTTCATGATAGAACTCCGGATTTTGGCAAACGTATGTTCTGTGACCCATAATATCACAATGAGAAGCGTTAGGGAATGGGTATTTTCCATTTCATGGGGCGTTTTCGGCGAATAGGCGGCTTTGCGCTTGCCGGGCAACCGTCCGCTTCGGGTTTGTCCAACGCTGAATAATGTGAATGAAGGGGAGGTGAAAATGATGGGAAAAGGATTTGATTGTGCAACGCCTTTGACTTCGACTACGGCTCCGATGTTTGCCGGCCAGGGCTATACGTTCGCAGGCCGTTATTTGGCGGAATCCGGTTCATGGAAACGGCTGTCTCCGGAAGAGGCGCAGCAAATTACGAATGCGGGCCTTTATATCGTTTCTTTTTTCGAGCGTTACGGGAATCGGGCCCGCGAAGGAGCGGCGGCAGGCACCGAGGATGGAAAGCTCGCCTTGCAGTACGCGCAGGAAGCCAAGCAGCCGACCGGGTCAACGATCTATTTTGCGGTCGATTACGATGCTCCTTCCACCGACTTCGACGCTATCGAGGCGTATATGAGGGCGGCAGATGCGCGAATTACCGGCTATGAACTGGGGGTATACGGCTCTTACTCGGTCGTTAAAGCGATGAGCGATCGCGGAGTCACAGCGAAGCTTATGCAAACTTATGCATGGAGCTACAGCCAGAAGTTCGATTCAATCAGCATTTATCAATATCAAAATGACGTTACCGTCAACGGAGTTGCAGTCGATTTGAACGAATCCAACGGAAATGCAGGGGGGTGGAAAGTAGGCATGGCTATTCAACAAACGGCTTCGCTGGATGCCGGCGTAGCTCAGACTGTCATTAATACCTGGATTTCTCCGGCTTGGCATGCAACGAGCGACCAGCAGCAAAAAGATTACCTGCATTGGCTGGCCAATCAGCTTCGAATCGCGTCCGGGCTGCCGCAGGAATGACGCGGGCATTTCTATTGAAACTGCCGAATATTTATAAAATGTTAAAAATAGATTCAGCTTATTTTAAGATTCAGAGCGTATATTTAGTCTCAGACCCCCCTTTAAATATATGTTTTTTCCCGCCAAAAGGCGGGTATTTTTTTATATGACAATTCACGCTCTTGTCCAAGCAAAAAAACGCGATTTACATAGAATAACAGTGTAATACAAGAATTTATCATGAAAGGAGTGCTTGAATATGGCAGTTGCAGTTGGAGATGGAATTCGTAGAAACAGAGCGGTAGAAATTTTGGTGCTCTTCATCCTGTTGGTTATTATTACTACAGCATTTTGTTGGTAAGGTTTTCGGCAGCGTAGCAGTTTAAGCTCCTCAACACCAGGTATCGGCGGCGAGCCGATATCGAAAAACGCCTCCGAACCCACTTCTTGCAAGTGGAGGAGGCGTTTTTTCGTATCCGGAAAAATATAAACGGCGGTCATTTGCATGACCGCCTCATGGGAGAGGAGAAACCGGACGAAGAGCTTATGGGGAAACGTAAGTCTTCTCCGCGGTTGTCTACGACATTCTCAGATGTCGATAATTCAAGGATGACCGTTTTCAAGAAAATTTATACATGATGCAGACAAATTTTTTGTTTCCGCCCGAAGGTTGTGGTACGATAGCAACATAAATGAACCGGCAAGAAGGGGAACTACGAGAGCATGAGAGTCATTTCAGGCAGCGCCAAAGGCAGGGCGCTAAAGGCCGTACCGGGTATGAGCACGAGGCCCACGACGGACAAGGTGAAGGAAGCGATCTTCAGCATGATCGGGCCTTACTTTGACGGCGGGCAGGTGCTCGATCTGTTTGCAGGTACGGGAGGTTTGGGAATCGAAGCTTTAAGCCGCGGCATGAGCAGAGCGGTTTTTATTGATGTGGAGAAAAAAAGCGTCGATACGGTGCTTCACAATTTGCAGGCGGCCGGACTGAAGGAGCAGGCGGAAGTATTCCGCAACGATGCGGTCCGCGCGCTGAAGGCGCTGGCGAAAAGAGAACGGCAGTTTGAATTGGTTTTTCTCGATCCGCCTTACAAAATGAAGGCGATTGCCGAACTGATCACGGCGATGGAAGATCAGGGGCTGCTGGCATCGCAGGCGGCTATCGTGGTCGAACATGATGCGGAGGATGTGCTGGCCGAGACGATAGGCGGCATGGAGCAGCAGCGCCGGGCGGAATACGGCGATACGGCTGTGACGATATACAGCCGGACCTCGTAGACAAATGAAGGAGAGATGAGCATCATGAAGAGGCAAGAACACGGCATTACGGTAGCGGTGTATCCGGGCAGTTTCGATCCCGTTACTTACGGTCATCTTGATATTATACATAGAGCGGCGAAAGTGTTCGACAAACTGATCGTAGCGGTGCTGAATAACACGTCCAAAAATCCGCTGTTTCCGATCGAAGAACGGATGGACCTTATCAAAACGGTAACGAGAGATTTGCCGAATGTGGAAGTGGACGGCTTCCGCGATCTTTTGATCAATTATATGAAACAAAAAGATGTGAACCTCATCGTCAGAGGGCTCAGAGCGGTATCCGATTTTGAATACGAGCTGCAAATGGCTTCGACCAACCACAAATTAAATGAAGATGTCGAAACGTTTTTCATGACGTCCAAGCCGAAATATTCGTATTTAAGCTCCAGTATCGTCAAAGAGATCGCCAGATTCAACGGTCCGGTCGGAGATTTGGTTCCGCCGGAGGTGGAAGAAGCGTTGAAGATTAAATTTCCGGCGATATGAACGAAACCCGCCGTATGTCAGCGGGAATTCATGTTTTGCCATGTGCGGATGGACAGCGAAAGCAGCAACATCGCCCCCAGCAGGACAATCAGCTGCGCGGACACCGCTGCCCACAGCGCCCATATCCGTTCGCCTGCGAAAGGGAAAGGGCTTGCAAAGCTGGCGGCCGGGGCTGCATTCAGCCATAGAAAGCTGGGCTCGGCTTGTTCCAGCAGCGGCTGAAGCGGCTTCCACAGCGCAAACGTCAGTACGAACGCAAGTGTGCCGTGCAAGGAGCGGGCCAGGAAAAAGGGGAAGTAGCGCACGTCGGTTTTCTGATGAAATCCGGCTGCCTGCGCATGGGCCGACAATCCTCCCCAGCCCAAAAACGCGCTGAGCAAGGCCATTTGCCACGGGAGCGCTAGCGGTTGCGTCTGGCTGAAGGCGTAAGCGCCAAGATGAATTTCAAACAAGGCTTTGATCCATTGCGGAGCAATATCCGTATCGAGCTTGGCGATAGCCGCGGCGGCGCCAATAACGAAGCGCACGCCTTCTATTAGGTGCGTAATGGTGATGACGTTGATCAATACGGAGAAAATCATCATGTACCCGCCGATCAGCATGAGCGCCTGGACGGAGGAAGTGACCGAATCGCCGAGCAGCTTGCCGAAGGCGCGCCCATCGTGCAAATAGGCTTCGCGCATGCTCTGCGCCGAACGTTTCCAGATGGAAGCCCCGTTATGCATCGAGGGCTGCTTGTGCTCTTCGGAGAGGGGCGGGCTCTCCTGCGTCTGCTTGTGTCCGCCGCGGTTTCGCCACAGCAGCCCTGCAAGGATTGCCGACAAGTAATGGATGACAGCGAGAAGGAACCCTAGTCTGGCGCTGTGAAGGAAGCCGACGCCGACGACCGTTATTAGAAAAAGCGGGCTGCAGAGGTGGGACAAGGCGTTCAGACGCTCCGCTTCGGAACGGGAAAGCAAATTTTTTTCTCGCAGCGCTGCGGTAATTTTGGCACCGGCAGGAAAACCTACTATGAGACCCGATGCCAGCGCCCAGCCGCTCACTCCGGGAAGGCGAAAGAGCAGCCGCATCAGCGGGGTGAGCAAGGTGCCGATTCCTTGAATGACGCCGAACCCGATCAGCAGTTCCGTCATAATAAAAAAGGGCATAAGCGCCGGAAATACCAGCTTCCACCAAATGGAAAGCCCGGCGAGCGAGGATTGAAAAGCCTGATCCGGGAATAAAATGATCGATATGACGACGACCGCAGCCAAGGCTCCGAGCAGCGCCGTGGTAAGCCTGCTGCCGGTTCGTCTGTTCAAACGCTGCATGGAATCACCTCGTCCTTTAAATATGCTACATGTGTACGCGCCAAGCGGCAGCTTTAGACCAAGCATTGCGAATGCCGTCCGCAACGGAAGGCCTGAACGACATCATCAAACGGAGGGAAAGCAGTATGGACGACAAGGAAGAAAACGGCATCCGTACATGGTCTAACAATTCTTACCGTCACCCGGGAAGCGGGGGAATCAGACGTTACCTGGTTTCCATTCTGGTGGGTGTTGTGATTATTTATCTTCTTTTCTTCGTTTCGCTGCCGTATTTTATTTTTATGCCCGGAACGGCTGAGAATATCAGACCGATGGTGACCGTCGCAAAGGGCGCGGATCCCGAGAAAGGGACGCTCATGCTGACGACCGTGCGGGTCGCGGACGCCAACGTAGTGAATTATGTGGTCGCATTGCTCAATCGTTATGAAGAGATTCAGCCCAAATCGAGCGTTTACCGCAATGGGGAGTCCGAGCAGGAATACACGCAGCGGCAGGAATACGTCATGCTGACCTCGCAGGCCAGCGCCATGCAAGCGGCTTACATGAAAGCGGGCGTCCCTTATCATATCAGCCACGAAGGCGTGATGGTGCTTCAGACGCTTCCCGGCTTGTCCGGTGAAAAAGTGCTGAAAGCGGGCGATGTGCTGCTGAAAGCAGGCGATACGGACATCAAGGCGGCTCAGGATTTACTGGACACGCTGAAGGGAAAAAAAGCCGGCGAGACAATCGACATCACATTTAAAAGAAACCAGGTCGAACAGAAGCAGACGCTCGCGCTCGGACTGCTGCCCAAGCAGGAAGGGTCAGGCCAAGAGCAGCGGGCCGGCATCGGCGTAGTGCCGGCCGATATGCAGTCCGTAAAAGCGGACAACGCACAGCAGCAGGTTACGATTAAAGCCGGGGAAATCGGCGGTCCCTCCGCCGGTCTGATGTTCTCGCTCGAAATTTATAACCAGCTTGTCCAAGGCGACATTACCAAGGGCCACCGCATCGCCGGGACGGGGACGATCGATGCCGACGGCACTGTGGGGCCGATCGGCGGCATTCAGCACAAAATTATTGCTGCCGACAAGCAGGGGGCGGAATATTTTTTCGCGCCGAAAGACGTGACCTTTAAGGACGGCACCAAGATTCAAAACTATACCGATGCGGTGGAAAGAGCCAAACAAATTCATTCCAAAATGAAGGTAGTCGAAATTGCCACGATGGACGATGCCTTGAAGTTTTTGAACGACTTGCCGGCCAAATAACATCGGCCCGCAAAGAAATTGTGCGCCGATTGGTTGACAAATGACGAATATACTGGATATAATAATCTTTGTTTGTTTGGGGTGATAATCATGCAGATTTACTTGAAAGATCTTGCTCTCAAAGGACAACCGGTTCATTTAACGGAAGATATGAATCTGGCCGCGGCTTTTCAAGGCCGGCAAGATATCCTTCGCTACAGTCCCGTGCATGTCGATCTTCATGCAGTGCATGAAGGAGGGGCGGCTAAAGTTAACGGTACGTTAACGATGGATTTGGAGTTAAGCTGTTCACGATGCTTATCGCACGTCAAGCAAACAATCGAGCTTCCTTTCCGGGAAGTTTTCACGCAGAAGCTGGATGAAGACGCCGACGATAACGAGGATATTCATCTGGTAACTGAAGATAAAATCGATTTGGAGCCTTACGTGGTCGAAAATGTAGTGGTCGGTTTACCTTACATACCACTTTGTGACGAAGCGTGTAAAGGTCTCTGCCCCGTGTGCGGAGGGAACCGCAATCTGCACGATTGCGGCTGCAAGCAGGACACAACAGATCCAAGGCTTGCAGGTCTCGCGGACTTTTTCAACAAAGAATAGCGGAATGAAATTCTCTTAAGGAGGTGGGAATATGGCAGTACCTCAAAGAAGAACGTCCAAAACTCGTCGCGATAAGCGCCGTACTCACTTTAAATTGGAAGTTCCAGGAATGGTAAAATGCGACCAATGCGGAGAGCTCAAGCTGGCGCACCGCGTTTGCAAAACTTGTGGTTCTTACAAAGGAAGAGAGATCGTAAAAGCATAAGCAAGCCAATATAGTACTTCATCTTCGTGTGAGGTGCTATTTTTTTTTGCTTTCTTTTTGTTCTTAAATTTAATATACTACAATTTAGTATCTGGTAATAAGATGAGCTATAATGCAACTCTCAAATGATAAGGTGGTGCTCGTCATCGAACGCCTTCCTAAACGGCAAAGGCAGCAACAGCTGCTGCAAGAGATCGAAGCGAACCCTTTTATGACCGACGAAGAGCTGATGCGCAAATTTCAGGTCAGCATTCAGACCGTCCGATTGGACCGGTTGGAGCTGGGCATTCCCGAACTGCGGGAACGGATGAAGCACATGGCCGTAAAGACGTACGATCAGGTGCGTTCGCTATCTCTGGACGAAGTCATTGGCGAAGTTATCGATATTCAGCTGGATCAAAGCGGTATCTCGATATTTGAAATTAAAGAGGAACACATTTTTTCCAGAACGAAAATTGCCAGGGGGCATCACATTTTTTCCCAAGCCAACTCGCTTGCGGTTGCCGTCATCAACGATCCGATCGCGCTGACCGCATCGGCGGACATCCGGTTTCTCCGTCCGGTTAAACTTGGAGAGAAATGTATCGCGAAAGCGTATGTCAGATCGGTTTCCAGAGGGAAGGCCCGGGTCGAAGTCATTTCCTACGTAGGGGAAGAGGCCGTATTTCAGGGCAATTTTGTCATCTTTCATTCGAAAAAAGAACAGCCTAACAATCAAGCATCTCAAGAGGAGGACAAGCTGCATGCGGATAGCGATTGACGCCATGGGCGGCGACAATGCCCCCAAGGACGTAGTGGAAGGTGCGCTGGAAGCGGCAAAAGAATGGAGTGACGCAGAAATCATTCTGGTCGGCAATACCGCAGCCATAGAAGCGTTTTTGCAAGAGAAGCCGGCCAACGTAACGATCAGGCACGCGGAGGAAATCATCGAAGCGGACGACGAGCCCGTAAAGGCGGTGCGGCGGAAAAAGGATTCCTCCATGGTCGTAGCCGGACGGATGGTCCGGGAAAAAGAAGCGGATGCGATGATATCCGCAGGCAATACAGGGGCGCTCATGACGACAGGGCTGCTCATCATCGGCAGAATTGCCGGAATCGAGCGCCCGGCGCTTGCCCCGATGATTCCGACCATTAACGGCAAAGGCCTGCTGGCACTCGATCTCGGCGCCAATATGGACGCTACGGCCGAGCATTTGTCCCAATACGCCATCATGGGCAGCATTTACCGCAACAAGGTCCATGGCATTGCGAAACCGCGGGTCGGGCTGCTCAATGTCGGCACGGAAGCGATGAAAGGCAACGAGTTGACGAAAGCGGCCTATCCGCTGCTGGAGCAGGCCCCGATTCATTTTGTCGGCAACGTGGAGTCGCGCGACGTGCTCAGGGCCGAATGCGACGTGCTGGTCTGCGACGGCTTCGCCGGCAATATTATGCTGAAGTCGCTGGAAGGCGCCGCATCGGTATTTTTCTCGGTGCTGAGGACGGAATTTACGCGGACGTGGTATTCCAAGCTGGCGGCGGCTATTTTAAAACCCGGCATTATGAAATTCAGAAAGCAATTCGATTATAAAGAGCACGGCGCCGGCCCGCTGCTCGGCATCCAGGGCTTGGTGCTCAAATGCCACGGCTCGTCCGACGCCAATGCGATCAAAAATGCGGTCCGCCAGGCGAGAGTGGCGCTGCAAAACGATCTGGTAGGGGCCATATCAACGGAAATCAGTCACGGGAAGTGAGAGGAACGACATGAATTTAATACCGGTTGGAGTGCTCGGCGCGGGGAAATATGTGCCGGATCGGATATTGACGAATCAAGAGCTGGAGACGATGGTCGAAACGAACGATGAATGGATTGTCACCAGAACGGGAATCCGCGAGAGAAGAATCGCCGATGCCGCACAAGCTACGTCCGATCTGGCGTACGAGGCTTCGCTCATCGCCCTGAACAATGCGGGCATTACCCCCGACCAGCTCGATTTAATTATCGTGGCGACGATTACGCCGGACATGGCGTTTCCTTCGACCGCCTGCGTGCTGCAGGAACGGCTCCGCGCTAAAAAAGCGGCGGCATTCGATCTGTCCGCCGCATGTTCGGGCTTTATATACGGATTGGCGAATGCGTCCAATTTCATCGCCACAGGCGCGTACAAATATGCGCTCATCATCGGAGCGGACTGCCTGTCGAGAATTACGGATTATACGGACCGCAATACGTGCATCTTGTTCGGCGACGGAGCCGGGGCGGTCGTGATCGGCGAAGTGCCGGAGGGAAGAGGCTTCAAATCGTTCGAATTGGGAGCCGACGGTTCCGGAGGCGAGCTTCTGAAAATCGCCGGAGGCGGATCGCGGCGCCCGGCTTCCAAGGAGTCGCTGGACGAGCGTCTGCATTACATTTATATGGCCGGCGCGGAAGTGTTTAAATTTGCCGTGCGGATTATGGGCAACGCCGCCGACGAGGCGCTGCGCAAAGCCGGATGGGACAAGAGCGACATCGATCTGCTCGTGCCGCATCAGGCGAACATGCGCATCATCCAGTCTTCGCTGAGCAAGCTTGAACTCAGCGAAGACAAATGTATGATCAACCTGGACAAATACGGCAATATGTCGGCAGCCTCCATTCCGGTGGCGCTCGCGGAAGCCGCGGAGCAGGGCAGAGCAAAAGAAGGAGACCGCCTGATCCTCGTCGGCTTCGGCGGAGGTTTGACCTGGGGCGCATCCGCGCTGGTCTGGTAGAAGGTTTGGCATTGGGCCGATATTGATTGAGAGCGAGGAACCTTTTTATATGGGTAAAATAGCGTTTGTTTTTCCGGGACAAGGCTCTCAAGCCGTGGGCATGGGCAGCGATTTGTATCAGAACCATGCGGCCGCGAAGACATATTTTGACCGGGCGGACGAAGCGCTTGGCTTCAAGCTATCGGACCTGATTTTTCAAGGGCCGGAGCAGGAACTGAAGATCACGTACCACACGCAGCCTGCGCTGCTGACAACAAGCATCGCTTGTCTGGAAGCGTTCAAGGCTGCGGGCGTGAACCCCGACTATGTCGCAGGACATAGTCTCGGCGAATACAGCGCGCTCGTCGCCGCAGGCGTGCTCGCTTTCGAAGACGCGGTCCGCACCGTGCGGGCCCGCGGCGAGTTCATGGAGCAGGCCGTCCCCGGCGGCCTGGGCGCAATGGCGGCCGTGCTGGGAGCCGAGCGCGAAGCGCTGGCGGAGCTGTGCACGGCCATCAGCGGCGGCGGCTCCGTCGTGGAGCTCGCCAATGTGAACTGCCCGGGACAGATCGTCGTCTCGGGCAGCAGGGAAGGCGTCGCCGCGGTCGCGGAGCGCGGCAAGGAAGCTGGTGCGAAGCGCGTCATACCGCTCGAGGTGAGCGGGCCCTTCCACTCTTCGCTCATGAAGCCGGCGTCCGAGCGCCTCGCCGAGGTGCTCGCGCGCGTGCCGATGAGCAAAGCGGCCGTGCCTGTCGTGGCCAACGTCACGGCGCGGCCGGTCGTGCAGCCCGATGAAATCCGCGGGCTGCTCGCAGAGCAGGTATACTCCCCGGTTCTATGGGAGGATACGGTCCAATATCTGATCGGCCAAGGCGTCGATACGTTCATTGAGCTCGGCTCGGGGACAGTGCTCGCCGGACTGATCAAGAAGGTGGACCGCAGCGTGAAAGCCGTATCGATCGGCAGCCTGGAAGCGCTGGAGAAATATGTGCAGGAAGTTCACGTGTAAGCGGAAAGTCAAGTTCATGCGTCAGAACGAAGGAGGTCAGCATTACATATGCTAACGGGTAAAGTTGCGCTTGTTACGGGCGCTTCAAGAGGGATCGGCCGTGCGATCGCTCTGCATTTGGCCGAATCGGGCGCAGATGTGGCCGTCAATTATGCCGGCAGCGAGCAGGCGGCGCAGGAAGTCGTTGCCTTGATCGAAGCGATGGGGCGCAAAGCCGTCAAGCTTCGCGCCGATGTGAGCGGCAGCCAGGAAGCCGAGGATTTGATCAAGCAAACGCTGGAGGCTTTTGGCAAAATCGACATCCTGGTGAATAATGCCGGGATAACGAGAGACAATTTAATCATGAGAATGAAGGAAGAAGAATTCGATCAGGTTATCGCTACCAATCTCAAAGGCGTCTTCAACTGCATCAAGGCAGTGACGCGCCCGATGATGAAGCAGCGTTCCGGTCGGATCATCAATATATCTTCCGTAGTTGGCGTGCTCGGCAATCCGGGGCAAGCTAACTATGTGGCGGCCAAAGCGGGAGTCATCGGCCTCACCAAAGCGACGGCGAGAGAGCTTTCCTCCCGCGGCATTACCGTCAACGCGGTGGCGCCGGGCTTTATCGAGACCGATATGACCGACAAGCTGTCCGCCGAGCTGCGCGAGAGCATGCTCGCGCAAATCCCGCTGGCGCGTCTGGGGCAGCCGGAAGAAATCGCCAAAGCCGTGCGCTTCCTGGCTTCCGACGACGCTTCCTACATGACGGGCCAAACCCTGCATGTGGACGGCGGCATGTACATGTAAAACAGGCCCCCACGGGAACTGCAAAATTGCCTACTGGCAATCTGTCCAAGTTTCTCGTATAATACCAAGGAGGAGGTGAACCGGATGTCCGACGTATTGGATCGTGTGAAACGAATTGTAGTCGATCGTCTAGGGGTAGATGAGGCTGAAGTCACCCTCGAAGCATCTTTCAAAGAAGATTTAGGTGCTGATTCTCTCGATGTAGTAGAATTGGTAATGGAACTAGAAGATGAATTCGATTTGGAAATTTCCGACGAAGATGCCGAGAAGATTACTACTGTAGGAGAAGTTGTGAATTACATAAAATCTCATACGTAAAATCTTACAAGTCCCGTTTTCTTAGCAAGACGGGACTTCTCTCCATCTTCACTAACAAACAATGCTTTCTTATATAGAGGTGGTAGTGCAATGAACAGAGTCGTTATTACTGGTATGGGCGTAGTTACGGCCCTTGGTCAAGATTTGGAAACGTTTTGGGCGAATTTGACGTCGGGCAAGTCCGGAGTGAGCATGATCGAAAATTTCGATGTAAGCGAATACTCTACCCGCATCGCTGCCGAGGTCAAAGACTTTGATATCGAGCAGTATGTGGATCGCAAAGAAGCCCGCCGCATGGACCGTTTCGTGCAGTTTGCCGTTGCGGGTTCGATCAACGCGCTTAAAGACGCTAACCTGAACGTGAAAGAAGATACCGACCCCGAACGCGTGGGAGTCTCCGTAGGCTCGGGAATCGGCGGTTTGAACACTTGGGAAGAGCAGCACCGCACTTTGCTTGAAAAAGGTCCGAAACGCGTCAGCCCGTTCTTTATTCCGATGATGATCGCGAATATGGCCTCCGGCCAAATCTCGATGATCACCGGCGCCAAAGGACCGAACAGCACGGCCGTTACGGCTTGTGCAACGGGCACGCACTCGATCGGCGACTCCTTTAAAATGATTCAGCGCGGCGACGCGGACGTGATGATCTGCGGCGGCGCCGAAGCGACCATTACGCCGATCGGCGTAGCCGGTTTCTGCGCGCTGCGCGCCATGTCGACACGCAACGAGGAGCCGCAAAAGGCGAGCCGTCCGTTCGATACGGATCGTGACGGGTTCGTGATGGGCGAAGGCGCAGGCGTTCTTATCATCGAATCGCTGGAGCACGCGCAAAAGCGCGGAGCGCGCATCTATGCGGAAGTGATCGGATACGGCATGAGCGGGGACGCTTACCATATGACCGATCCGGATCCGGACGGAGCCGCCCGCTGCATGGCCAAAGCGATCAAAGATGCGGGCATCGCGCCGGAAGCGATCTCCTACATCAATGCGCACGGAACTTCGACGCCGGTAGGCGACAAATCCGAAACGACCGCAATTAAAAAAGCGCTCGGCGAGCACGCATACAAAGTGGCCGTCAGCTCGACCAAATCGATGACAGGCCATCTGCTTGGGGCAGCGGGCGGCGTAGAAGCCGTTATATGCGGCTTGACGATCGCGAATAACACGATTGCGCCGACGATCAATATCGACAATCAAGACCCGGAATGCGACCTTGACTATGTGCCGAACGTAGCCCGGACAACGAAAGTGGACATCGCGATGTCGAATTCGTTTGGCTTCGGGGGACACAATGCGACGATCATTCTGAAAAGGTTTGAAGCATAAATTGCCTTCCTGCGAAGAAAGATAATGCACATATCATTCTCTCTGGGCGGTGAACAAAGCAATGAACCGGGATGTTAAAGAACTGCAAAATCGAATCGGCATCACGTTTCGGAGGCCGGAGCTGCTGAGGCAGGCTTTCACGCATTCTTCGTACGTCAACGAGCACCGGATCGCCGGACATAAGGATAACGAGCGCCTGGAGTTTTTGGGAGATGCCGTTCTGGAACTAACTGTTTCGGAATTTTTATACGATACATATCCGGGACGTTCGGAAGGCGAGTTGACGAAGCTGCGGGCTTCGATCGTATGCGAGCCTTCGCTCGTCACGTTTGCCGAGAATCTCGACTTCGGCGCCTTCGTCCTGCTGGGCAAAGGGGAGGAGCTGACCGGCGGCCGATCCCGCCCGGCGCTGCTCGCCGACGTGTTCGAGTCTTTCATCGGGGCTTTGTACCTGGATCAAGGGCTTGACAGCGTGAAAAACTTCCTCAAGAAGCACGTTTTTGCCAAAATATCGAATGTCGGCAAATTGCTGGTCATCGACTACAAAACGCAGCTTCAAGAGCATACCCAGCACCATAACCTGGGCTCTCTGGAATACCGGATCGTAGATGAGCGCGGACCAGCGCACGAGCGGGAATTCATCGCAGAGGTGTATATGGACGAGGAACTGCTCGGCACGGGAGCCGGCCGTTCCAAGAAAGAGGCCGAACAGCAAGCCGCTTCCGGTGCGCTGTCCAAGCTGAACGTAGCGGTTGAGCGGTAACGATAATCGAATGATCAAGGAAAAAGAGGCGGCTGCGGCTGCCTTTTATTTATGAAAAAGAACTTTTTGGGGTGATCGGGGGGAGACCCCCAATGTTGTCAGGTTAAGCGGTTATAGCCCCCGCCGCTTGGTCTTCGTGAATTTGTTAGCTTTTGTCTGTTTGTTCCGTTTGAAAGAGCGATCCTTCACTATGGGGACGATGTTGCGCTGAAGCT